>DASTMB010000026.1 GCA_035714365.1 Mycobacteriales bacterium
TCGCCGAGCGTGACCAGCGTGCGCTCGCCGGTGGCGCGGTCCTTGACCTCGACCTGGCCGTCCTTGAGCGCCCGCCCGAACGTCACGATCGACGGCAGCCCGAGCAGGTCCGCGTCGGCGAACGCCACGCCGGCCGACACGCCGCGGTCGTCCAGCAGGACGCGCAGCCCGGCCGCCTCCAGGTCGGCGCAGGCCGCCTCGGCCGCCTCCAGCGCCGCCGGGTCCTTGCCGACCGGCACCAGGTGCACGTCGGCGGGCGCGACCGCGCGCGGCCAGCGGATGCCGGACTCGTCGTGGTGCTGCTCCACGATCGCCGCGACCGCGCGCGAGACGCCGATGCCGTACGAGCCCATCGTGACGCGCACCGGCTTGCCGTCCGGGCCGAGCACGTCGAGCTCGAACGCGTCGGCGAACTTCCGGCCGAGCTGGAAGATGTGGCCGATCTCGATGCCGCGGTCGATGGACATCGGCGAGCCGCAGCGCGGGCAGGGGTCGCCGGCGCGCACCTCGGCGGCGGGCACCGTGCCGGACGGCGTGAAGTCGCGGCCGTACGTGACGTTGACCGCGTGCTGCCCCTCGGCGTTGGCGCCGGTCACCCACGACGAGCCGGGCGCGACCGACGGGTCGACCACGTACCGCACGCCCTCGGGCAGCCCCTGCGGCCCGATGTAGCCGCGCACCAGGCCGGGGACCTTCGCGAAGTCCTCCCCCTCGAACGCCGCCACCTCGGCCGGGTAGACGTTCGCCTCCAGCCGCTTGAGGTCGACCTCGCGGTCGCCGGGCAGGCCGACGACGAGGACCTCGTCGTCCTTGCCGGGGGTGCGCAGCTTCACGACGACGTTCTTCAGCGTGCTGCCCGCGTCGACGTCGTAGCCCTTGTCGCGCAGGAGCTGCACCAGCGACTCGATGGTCGGCGTGTCCGGCGTGTCGAGGACCTCCAGCGGCCCCGGCTCGCCGCCGGTGACCGGCGCGGCGCCGGTCTCGACGGCCTCGGTGTTGGCGGCGTAGTCGCACGACGTGCAGCGGACGTAGGTGTCCTCCCCGGACGGCGCCACCGCGAGGAACTCCTCGCTGGACGAGCCGCCCATCGCGCCCGCGACCGCGAAGACGATCCGGTAGTCGAGGCCGAGCCGGTCGAACGTCCGGACGTACGCCGCGCGGTGCAGGTCGTACGAGCGCTGCAGCCCGTCGTCGTCGAGGTCGAACGAGTACGAGTCCTTCATGAGGAACTCGCGCCCGCGCAGGATGCCGGCGCGCGGCCGGGCCTCGTCGCGGTACTTCGTCTGGATCTGGTACAGCGAGAGCGGCAGGTCCTTGTAGGACGAGTACTCGCTCTTGACCAGCGTCGTGAACAGCTCCTCGTGCGTCGGCCCGAGGAGGTAGTCGGCGCCCTTGCGGTCCTTCAGCCGGAAGATGCCGTCGCCGTACTCGGTCCACCGGCCGGTGGCCTCGTAGTACTCGCGGGGCAGCAGCGCCGGGAACAGCACCTCCTGGGCGCCGATCCGGTCCATCTCCTCGCGGACGATGCGGGCGACGTTCTCCAGCACGATCTTGCCGAACGGCAGCCACGTGTAGATGCCGGGCGCGACGCGGCGGATGCACCCGGCGCGCACGAGCAGCTTGTGGCTCGGGACGTCCGCGTCCGCCGGGTCCTCACGCAGGGTGCGCAGGAACAGCGTCGACATCCGCAGGGCCACCGGGTACTCCTCGCTCGCAGGGTGCAGCGAGGATACCGAGCGGCCCCGCGGACGCCGACCTGGTTTGCCGGCGCGCCGTCAGGCGCGGTGCTCCACCCCGCCCCCGAGCGCCTCCCAGACCTGCTGGGTGTTCTCGAACGTCCGGTTGTCGGGCAGCCGCCGCAGCAGGTCGAGGATCGGCCCCGGGGCCTGCTCCTCCACCGCCACGTCCTCGAGCACCTGGCGGTTGGCCGGGAACGCCGACTTGCGCAGCCGCTTGGCCAGCTCCGACCGCAGCTCCAGCTCGTCGTGGCCCATGCCCTGCGTGTCCCTGGCGTCGCCGTTGAGGATCCCGTCCGCGACCGGCTGGTCCTCGCCGGACGGCTCGGCCTCGCGCCACTCCTCGACCCGCGACTCGATCGGCGCGCCACGGGTGAGCGACTCCGTCTCGGACGACATCTCGTCGTCGACCCGGAAGCCGTGCTTGGTGTTCCGCTCCATCGTCATCACCTCGACCGGCCCCGTACCCCCGGGCAGGGCGGGGTACGCGCCCGGCCGCGCGGGTAGCGCAACGGCATGAGCGACTGGAGCGGACACAGCCCCGACCGGCCCGACGACCCGCAGGGGCCGCCCGGCACCGACCCGGCGCTCGCCGCGCCGAGCGGGCCGGACGAGACCGGCGACAAGACGAACGCGCCGGCCGGCCCCGGCGCCACGTCCGCCGAGGACGTCGAGACCGAGCTGAAGGCGGCACGGGAGGCGGGCGAGTACGCGGCCGCCGTCGCCGGCGTCGACCCGGACGCCGCCGCGCCGATCCCACGCGACGCGACCGAACGGCTGGCCGAGCCCGGCACCGCGTCGAGCGCGCCCGCCGAGGGCGAGGACGCGCCGTTGACGGCGGACGACCTGTCGCGGAGCGCGGACCAGGGCTAGACCCCGCCGCTTCCGGGAAGCGAATCGCGCTTTCGCCGTGCGGGGCCTGCTTCCGGGAAGCGGCTAGAACAGCACCGAGGTGAACGAGCCGACGGTCGTGAAGCCGACGCGCTCGTACGCCCGGCGCGCGGGCGCGTTGTAGTCGTTGACGTAGAGGCTGACGACCGGCGACACCGACTCCAGCGCGAGGTCGACCACGGCGGCGGTGCCGGTCGTGCCGAGCCCCTGCCCGCGCAGCGCCGGGTCGACCCAGACGCCCTGGATCTGGCACGCCTGCGACGTGGCCGAGCCGATCTCCGCCTTGAACAGCACCCGGCCGTTCTCGATCCGCGCGAACGACCGCCCTTCCGCGATCAGCTCCGCGACCCGCGCCCGGTACAGCGCGCCGCCGTCGCCGGCGACCGGCGAGACGCCGACCTCCTCGGTGAACATCGCGACGCAGGCGGGCAGCACCGTGTCGAGCTCGTCGACGCGCACCCGCCGCACCGCCGGGTCGCCCGGCACCTGCGCGGGCCGGTCGGTGGCCATCAACGGCTGGTGCCGCACGTCGCGCGCCGCGCCCCAGTACGGCGCCAGCAGCCCCCACATCGCGTCCACGGCCGCGCTCGGCCCGACGATCGAGGAGCAGCGCCGCCCGGACCGCCGCGCCCGCTCGGCGAACTGCGCCGCCGCCGCGGGCGTGGCCTCCACCGGCATGACGTTGGCGCCCGCGTAGCAGAGCGAGACGAGCCGGCCGTCCTCGGAGTACCCCCACACCTCGGAGCCGAGGCGGCGCGCGTCAAGGCCGATGCTCTCCAGCCGCGAGGCGACGTAGACGTTCGCGACGGGGTCGCGGTGGGCGACCTCGAGCGCCGCGTCCAGGTCGCGGTCGTCGAGGAGGCGGACGGCCTCGCGCGCGCGCAGCAGGGTCAGCTCGCCGTCACGACGGGCGGGCCGGAGGCCACGCCGCTCGCGGCCAGCTCGTCGGCGATCCGCAACGCCTCGTGCACGAGCGTCTCCACGATCTGCGACTCGGGCACGGTCCTGACGACCTCGCCCTTGACGAAGATCTGGCCCTTCCCCTTTCCCGAGGCGACGCCGAGGTCGGCCTCGCGCGCCTCGCCGGGGCCGTTGACGACGCAGCCCATGACGGCGACGCGGATCGGCACCTCCATGCCCTCCAGCGCCGCCTCGACCTCGGCGGCGAGCCGGTACACGTCGACCTCGGCGCGGCCGCAGGACGGGCAGGACACGATCTCCAGGCGGCGCTGGCGGAGGTTGAGCGACTCCAGGATCGCGAGCCCGACCTTGACCTCCTCGACGGGCGGCACCGACAGCGAGACGCGGATGGTGTCGCCGATGCCCTCGGCGAGCAGCGTGCCGATGCCCACGCAGGACTTGATGGTGCCCTGGAACGCCGGGCCCGCCTCAGTGACGCCGAGGTGCAGCGGGTAGTCGCACCGCGCGGCGAGCTGCCGGTACGCGTTGATCATCACGACCGGGTCGTTGTGCTTCACCGAGATCTTGATGTCGCGGTAGCCGTGCTCCTCGAACAGCGAGCACTCCCACAGCGCGCTCTCGACCAGCGCCTCGGCGGTGGGGCGGCCGTGCTTGGCGAGCAGCGACGGCTCCAGCGACCCGGCGTTGACGCCGATCCGGATCGGGACGCCAGCGTCGCCGGCGGCCTTCGCGATCTCGCCGACCTTGTCGTCGAACTTCTTGATGTTGCCGGGGTTGACCCGCACGCCCGCGCAGCCCGCGTCGATGGCCGCGAACACGTACTTCGGCTGGAAGTGGATGTCGGCGACGACGGGGATCTTCGACTGCCGCGCGATCGCCGGCAGCGCCGCCGCGTCGTCGGTGTCCGGCACGGCGACGCGCACGATCTGGCAGCCGGCCGCGGTGAGCTCGGCGATCTGCTGGAGCGTGGCGTTGACGTCGGCGGTCTTCGTCGTCGTCATCGACTGCACCGACACGGGCGCGCCGTCGCCGATGTCGACGCTGCCGACCCGGATCCGGCGGCTCGGGCGGCGCGGCGCGACCGCCGGGAGCGGCGCCGCCGGCATGCCGAGCGAGACGGCGGTCACGGCCCGGAGAACGGGTTGGCGATGGGGTTGGTGATCCCCGCGTAGATCAGCACGAGCGTCAGCGATCCCATCAGGACGATGAAGCCGACCATGGCCGGCATCAGTTTACGGAGGTCCACCCGGCCCGGGTCGCGCCGGCCCAGTGCCCGCGCGATCCGCGAGCGCACCTGCTCGAACACCAGGATCGCCAGGTGCCCGCCGTCGAGCGGCAGCAACGGCAGCAGGTTGAAGATGCCGATGAACACGTTCAGCGCCGCGATCATCCCGATCAGCGCCACGAACTGCCCGCTGTCGAACGCCTGCGCGCTGAACCGGCCCAGGTCCACCACGCTCACCGGCGCGCCGTCGGTGACGCTGCGCGGCTTGTCCGACGCGGCGTCGCGGAACAGCGACGGCAGCTTCGCCGGGATCTCCCCCATGGCCTTCACCGAGCCGGTCGTCAGCTCCCAGAACGCCGACCCGGCGCGGCCGATCGCGGCCACCGGGCCGAGGCGTTCGGACTCCTCGCCGACCGTCACGCCGATGCGGCCCTGCTCCTCCGTCCTGCCGTCGATCGTCGTGGCGATGCGCTGCACGGTCACCCGCAGCGGGATGCGCCGCCCGTCGCGCTCCACGACCACCTCGGCGGGCCCGGTCGCGTGGGCGTGGGTGGCGTTGGAGAACTCCTGCCAGCGCGCGATCTCACGGCCCTCGAACGCCACGACCCGGTCGCCGGGCCGGATGCCCGCGGCCTTCGCCGGGGACGGCGGCTGGCCGGCGCAGGACGCGCGCGGGTCGTCCTGGAGGCAGTCGGCGACCGTGCCGATCTTGGTGGTCTCCTTCGGCTGCGCGAACGCCAGCGTGGCGCCGGCCAGCAGCACGAACGCGATGACGAAGTGCATCGCCGACCCCGCCGCCAGCACCACGGCGCGTTGCGGCGCGGGCTGGCGCCAGAACGCCCGCGGCTCGTCGCGCGGGTCGTCCAGCTCCTCGAGCTGGGTCATCCCGACGATCTTCACGAAGCCGCCGACCGGGAACGCCTTGACGCCGTACTCCGTCTCGCCGCGCCAGGTGGACCACAGCGTCGGGCCCATGCCGATGAAGTAGCGGCTCGCCTTCATGCCGAACCGCTTGGCCGTCACGAGGTGGCCGATCTCGTGCAGCGCGATGCTGGCCAGCAGCGCGACCGCGAAGACCAGGACTCCCAGGGCACCCACTACGACGCTCCCACCGCGCGGGCGGGGGACGTCCCCACCAGCTCCCGGGCGCGCCGGCGCGCCCAGGCCTCTGCTTCCAGAACATCGGCCAGCGTCGCGGAGTTCCCGACCTCGTGCTCGCCGAGGACGCGTTCGACCGTCCGCACGATGCCGGGGAACGGCAGCGCGCCCGCCAGGAACGCCGCCAGGGCCTCCTCGTTGGCCGCGTTGAACACGCCGGGCGCCGTGCCGCCGAGCTCGCCCGCGGCGCGGGCCAGGCCGACCGCCGGGAACGCCGTCGCGTCCAGCGGCTCGAACGTCAGCTCGTGCGCGCGGGTCCAGTCCATCGGCGCCTGCGCCTCCGGCACCCGGTCCGGCCAGGACAGCCCGAGGCTGATCGGCAGCCGCATGTCCGGCGGGCTCACCTGCGCGATGGTCGAGCCGTCCGCGAACTCCACCATCGAGTGCACCAGCGACTGCGGGTGCACCACGACCTCGATCGCGGCGTACGGGACGTCGAAGAGCAGGTGCGCCTCGATCACCTCGAGGCCCTTGTTGACCAGCGTCGCCGAGTTGATCGTGACGACCGGGCCCATGTCCCACGTCGGGTGCGCCAGCGCCTGCTCCGGCGTCACGCCGTCCAGGCTGCCCGCCGGCCGGCCGCGGAACGGCCCGCCGCTCGCCGTCAGCACCAGCCGCCGTACCTCGTCCCTGCGGCCGCCGCGCAGGCACTGCGCGAGCGCGCTGTGCTCGCTGTCCACCGGCACGATCTGGCCCGGCTTCGCCCGCTCCTTGACGAGCGGGCCGCCGACGATGAGCGACTCCTTGTTGGCCAGCGCCAGCGTCCGCCCCGCGTCCAGCGCGGCGAGCGTGGGGGCGAGGCCGATCGAGCCGGTCATGCCGTTGAGCACCACGTCGCACGGCCACGCCGCGACCTCGGTCGCGGCGTCCGGCCCGGCCAGGATCTTCGGCACGGCGTACTCGCCGGCCGCCCAGCCGCGGCGTTGCGCGGCGGCGTAGAACGCGAGCTGGAGGTCCTGCGCCGCCGTCGCCTTCGCGACGCCCACGACCTCGACGCCGAGGTCGAGCGCCTGCTCGGCCAGCGCGCCCGGGTCGTTGCCGGCGGCGGCCAGGCCCACGACGCGGAACCGGGCGGCGTTGCGGCGGACCACGTCGACCGCCTGCGTGCCGACCGAGCCGGTCGAGCCGAGCAGCACCACGTCGCGCGTCACCCCCCCATCCTCCCGCACGGGCTTACGGAGCGCGACGCCGGGTAACCCGAGCGCACACCAGCACAGCCCGAGGGAGACCGCATGACGACAGCACGCGAGACCGCGACCACCGCGGTGCAGGAGGCGGGCGCGGTGGCCGGGACGGCGCGGGACGAGGCCGCGACCGTCGCCACCACGGCGGCCGACCAGGCGCGCACCGTCGCGCAGACCGCGACCGAGGCCGGCGGCCAGGTCGTCGGCGAGGCCGCGCGCCAGGCACGCGACCTGGTCGCCGAGACCCGCCAGCAGGTACGCACCCAGGCCGAGACGCAGACCCAGCGCCTCGCCGAGAACACCCGTTCGCTCGCCGGGCAGCTCACGTCGCTCGCGCGGGGCAACGCGCAGGAGGGTCCGGTCACGGACATCGCGCAGCAGCTCGCCGGCAAGGTCGAGACGCTCGCCGGCTACATCGAGGGGCGGTCGCCCGAGGTGATCCTCGACGACCTCCGCACGTTCGCGCGGCGCAGGCCCGGGCTGTTCCTGCTCGGTGCCGGCGCGGTCGGCTTCCTCGCCGGGCGGCTGGTCAAGGGCGCCACGGCGGACGACCCGGCCACCACCGGCTCGGCCGGCGGCAGCGGCGGCACCAGCGGCCTGGGCACCGCCACCGGCGACCCGGTCGCGGGCATGGAGCTCGGCGTGGGCACCCCGACGGTGACGCCGTCGACGCAGGTGCCGACGTTCACCGCGCCCACGCCCGACCCGTACCCGGCCAACGGCGGCTACGGCAATGTCTGAGCGCATCGACCTCGACGCGCCCCCCGGCCAGCGCGGCGTCGGGGAGCTGATCGGCGAGATCGCGTCCGACCTGAGCGCGCTGGTCCGCCAGGAGATCGCGCTGGCCAAGGCCGAGGTCAAGCAGGAGGCCGGCAAGGCGGGCGGCGCCGCGGGGATGTTCGGCGGCGCCGGCGTGGCCGGCCTGCTCGTCGCGATCTTCGGCACGTTGACGCTGATGTTCGCCCTGGACGCGCTCATGCCGATCGGCTGGGCCGCGTTGATCGTGACCGTGCTGTGGGCCGTCACCGGCCTGGTCCTGTACACGCGCGGCCGCGACAAGCTGCGTTCGGTCAAGGCGCCGCAGCAGACCATCGAAACCCTGAAGGAGGACGCCCGATGGGCGAGTCACCCGAGCAGCTGAGGGCGCAGATCGACGAGACGCGCGGCGAGCTGCAGCGAGACGTCGACGCGCTGGCCGAGAAGGTCAACCCCAAGCGCGTCGTCGAACGCCGCGTCGGCGCCGTGCGCGGTGCCGTCGGCAACGTCCGCGACCGCGTGATGGGTGCCGCCGAGTCGGCCGCGTCCACCGTCGGCGGCGGCGTGTCCGGCACCGCCTCCACCGTCGGCGGCGGCGTCTCCGGCGCCGCGTCGACCGTCGGCTCCGGCGTCACGTCGGCCGCGTCCGGCATCGCCTCCGGCGTGTCGAGCGTGGCGGGCACGACCGCCGGCGCCGTGACGAACGCGCCGCAGGTCGCGAAGAGCAAGGCGCAGGGCGCGCCGGTCGCGGCCGGGTTCGTGGCGTTCGGCATCGGGATGCTGGCCAGCCAGCTCTTCCCGGCGACGCAGAAGGAGCGGAGCGCGGCGGACGCCGTGAAGGAGCACGCCGCCGACCTCAAGGAGCCGCTCACCGAGATCGCGACCGAGATCAAGGACAACCTCGCCGAGCCGGCCACGCAGGCGTTCGACTCGGTGAAGGAGACGGCGACGCAGGCGGTCGAGCAGACCAAGGAGCAGGCGTCCCAGGCCGCGACCGAGGTGAAGGACACCGCGCAGACGGCGACGGAGAACGTCACGTCGCAGGCGCAGGACTCGGCCGCCACGGTGACCGACGCGGGCAGCGGCGGCACGGGCACCGGCACGACGCCGTACCCGGCCGAGCCCGCCGGCGTCACCGACCCGGCGTTCGGGACGGGCACCGGCCTCGGCACCACCACGACCGGCTCGGACGCGACGCGCCCGATCGGCGGCTTCTAGCCCCTCCGGCACGACGGGAGCCCCGGACCGCAACGGTCCGGGGCTCCCGCGTGCGTAAGGAACCTGCCGTCCGGACGTGTGGGGTGCAGCGGCGCCGCCCCGGCGCCGACCAGCCAGAAGGAGCCCCCATGTCCCGCAGGACCGTCGCACTCGCGCTCGCCGCTCTGGCCGCGGCGGGCGGCACGTTCGCGCCGTCCGCGTCCGCCGCGACCTCGAACACCTGGGCCACCACCGTCAGCGGCGCCCAGGGGAGCACCACCGTCTACGGCGTCGGCACGGCCACCGGCGTCGTCCACGGCGCCGGCCAGGACGTCGTGCTGAGCTGCGACGCCGTCAGCCCGCAGCGCGTGACCGTCCAGGTCGGGTGCTACCTGTGGGGCAACTCCGAGGGCAAGGCCTACTACGGCACCGTGCGCACGACGGGCACCCTCGCCCACTGGGAGGGCACCGTGCACCTGTCGGCCGCGCAGACCTACCTGCTCTGCGTCCACGTGAACATCGGGACCGGCAGCACCTGGCTGCGTTCCTCGTGCTCCGCGTCCGTCTCGGTCTGACGAACGACGGGAGCCCCGGACCGCGAGGGTCCGGGGCTCCCGTCTACCTGTGGAGGTAAGGGGATTCGAACCCCTGACCCCTTGCCTGCCGAGCAAGTGCTCTACCAGCTGAGCTATACCCCCAGGTGGACGTCGCGCAGTCTACAAGACCGGCTCGGTCGCGGGCGCATCGTTCGCCGGGTCGGCGCCGAGGTTGTACCCGGACAGCCGCCACCGCTCCCCCTGCCGGGCCAGCGTCGCCCACCGCGCGTTGCCGAGCACCGTGAACGCCGCCCGCGCCTCGGCCGGCAGCCCCAGCAGCGCCAGCACCAGCGCGCGGCCGGTGCCGCCGTGCGTCACGACGACGAGCGGCCCGCCGTCGCCGAGCGCCTCCGTGACGCAGGAGACCGCCCGCGCGGCGACCTCGGCGAGGGTCTCCCCGCCCTCCCGGCGCACGTCCTCGCCGGCCAGCCACGCCGCGTACGTGCGAGGGAACCGCGAGGCAACCTCGTCCCGCGTCAGCCCCGACCACTCCCCCACGTGCACCTCGCGGAGCCGCGGGTCGAGCGTGACCGGCAGGCCCAGCGCCCCGGCGGTGGCGGACGCGCGCAGCAGGTCCGACGACACGACCCGGGCCGGGCGCAACGCCGCCAGCCGGACGGCGGCGGCACGCGACTGCGCGACGCCCACGTCGTCCAGCGGTACGTCGGCCTGGCCCTGGAAGCGGCCGGTGTCGTTCCACTCGGTCCGCCCGTGGCGCCAGACGACGAGGTCCGGCGCGTCCGTCACCGCGCGGCCGCGTCCTCGTCGGAGTCGGTGAACTCGATCCGCGGGCAGTCCTTCCAGAGGCGTTCCAGCGAGTAGAACGTCCGCTCCTCGGTGTGCAGCACGTGCACGACCACGTCGACGAAGTCGAGCAGCACCCAGCGCGCCTCGCGCTCGCCCTCGCGGCGCAGCGGCTTGGCGCCGAGGTCGCGCAGCCGGCCCTCCACCTCGTTGACGATGGCGCCGACCTGGCGCTCGTTCGGGGCGGAGCAGATGACGAAGCAGTCGGTGATGACGAGCTGCTCGCTCACGTCGAGGATGACGATGTCGCGCGCGAGCTTGTCCGCCGCGGCCTGGGCGGCGGTGAGGGCGAGCTCGACGGCACGCGGTTGAGCGGTCACCGGAACAGCGTGCCACACCGGCGCCGCGTCAGGGCTTGTAGTCGGCCCCGATGACGACGATGACGTCGGCGACGGACTGTGTCTGCGCGCTGATCCGCACGGCGGCCGGCGAGAGGTTCAGCAACGTCGCCACGCGCCGCGCCTTGTCCAGCGACGCGTCGGAGGAGTCGAACACGACGACGACCGACTCCTTCTCCCCGAACGGCTGCTTGTTGCGCGTGCCGACGACCTTGAACTCGTCGCGCAGCCGGCCCGCCACGCTCGCGCCGAGGCCGGGCGTGCCGACGCCGTTGAGGACGAGCACGCGGTTGGTGCCGTCGTCGCGGCCGGGCGGGATCGAGTCGGCGAGCTGGGCGCGGACCAGCGCCGCGACCTCGTCGACCTTGATGCTGAACGTCGTGGACCCGCCGCCGGTGTTGATCGCCGAGACGGGCAGCACCTGCGGCTCGTACCGGTCGCCGGCGTGCGCGTCGCGCACCCCTTGGAGGAACGCCGCCAGCTCGCCCGGCGACCACCCCGGGAGCTGCGAGCCGGGGCCGAGCGCGGCGAGGCTGGTGGTCAACGTCGCGGGGTCGTCGGGCAGCCCGTCGAGGACGGCCTCGAGGACCGACTGGAGCCGGGCCTGGAAGGTGATCTCGTCCTGGCCGCGCGCGACGTACGTGGCGTAGGCGAGGGCGGTGGCGCCGTCGAGGCGCTGGCCCGGGCCGGCGCGGAGGAGGATGGTCGAGCTGCCCTTCGGGCCGTTCTGGACGACGTCCACGTCGACGTCGACGACGACGCCGCCCGCCCGGTCGACCAGCGTCGCGAACGCATCGCCGCTGAGCGTCCAGTCGTGGTCCACGGTGACGCCCATCAGGTCCGCGACGGCGTCCTTCGCGACGGCGGGGCCGCCGAGGCGGATGGCGTTGCCGAGGACGACGTTGCCGATGCCGGCGACGTCGGCGAGCGTGTGCGGCGGGATCAGCACCATCGTGGCGCGCCGCGGCTCCGGGTCGTACGCGAGGAGCACGGTGGCGCGGCCGGCCTTGTTCGCGCCGGTGACCGTGAGCAGCAGCGTCCGCTGGGTGCGGCCCTTGGCGGCCGGCGGCTTCTTGTCGGTGGTGACCGCCTTGCCGACGAACGCCGCGGCGGCGAGCAGGACGAGCGCCCCCACGACCACGAGCGCGACCGTGCTGCGGCGGCGGCGCTGCTTGCGGCGGCGCTGGCGGACGGAGGCGCGGGAGGCGCGGCGCCCGGGGGCGAGGTTCTGCGGGGCGACCGGCGTCGTGGACTCGCCGCGGCCGGCGCGCCGCTTGCCGCGCGCCATCAGGCGGTCCCGGCGTAGAGGCCGTGGGACGCGATGTAGTCGGCGACGGCGTCGGGCACGAGGTACCTGATCGGCGCGCCGCGCTCGACCCTGGAGCGGACGTCGGAGGCGGAGACCTCCAGCGCGGGGGTGTCGACCAGCGTCACCGCGCCCGCCGGGAACGCCGTCACGTCCACGAGGTACCCGGGCCGGGTCACGCCGACGAGGTGCGCGAGCGCGAACAGCGCCTCCGGCTCGCGCCACGTCGGCACGCCCGCGAGCGCGTCCGCGCCGAGCACGAAGAACAGGTCGTCGCCGCCGGCGGCGAGCGCGCGCAGCGTGTCGACCGAGTACGTCGGCCCCTCGCGGTCGATCTCGACCCGGCTCACCGAGAACCGCGGGTCGTGCTCGGTCGCGAGCAGCGTCATCGCGTACCGGTCCTCGGCGGGCGAGACGGGCCGCGCCGCCTTCTGCCACGGCAGGCCGGTCGGCACGAACACCACCTCCGCGAGCTCCAGCCGGTACGCCACCTCCGACGCGCAGACGAGGTGGCCGAGGTGGACGGGGTCGAACGTCCCGCCCATCACGCCCACCCGCCGCGTCACGGGAGCGACACTAGCGGGAGTCAGACCGGGAGCAGGCGAGTCACGAACGCCTGGAGCTGCTCGGCGTTGCGGCACTCGACCAGCTCGTCCACCAGCGGCGCGTACTGCGAGACGGCCGAGTCGCCGGAGTCCCAGTACGCGCGCGGCTCCGGGTTGAGCCAGTACGCGTGCCGCGCGCGCTTCACGACGCTCGCCAGCGCGGCGGCGCCGGTGGCCCGGTAGTTGTTGCGGGCGTCGCCGAGGATCAGCAGCGACGTGCGCGGCCCGACCGCGTCGGCGTAGCGCTCGGCGAACACCTCGAACGAGTGCCCGTAGTCGCTGTGCCCGTCGAACCACACGAGCCGTGCCTCCTCCGACAGCCGCCGCATGGCGTCGCCGAAGTCGCCGGTCGCGAAGTAGTCGGTGACCTCGTCGCAGGTGTCGATGAACGCGAACGCCCGCACCTTGCTGAACTGCTCGCGCAGCGCGTACGCGAGCATCAGCGTGAACCGCGCGAACGCGCTCACCGACCCGCTCACGTCGCAGAGGATGACCAGCTCCGGCCGGTGCGGCCGCAACGGCCGGTGGTGCGTGACGACGGGCACGCCGCCGGTGCCGAGGCTGGCCCGCACGGTGCGCCGGAAGTCCAGGCGGCCGCGCCGCCCCAGCCGCCGCCGCGCCGCGAGACGGGTCGCCAGCCGGCGGGCCAGCGGCAGCACGGTGCGGCGCAGCTCGGCCAGGTCGTCGCGGGTCGCGCGGACGAAGTCGACGTGCTCCGGCAGCCCCTTCACCGCCGTCTTCGCGACCGCCTCGACGCCCTTCTCCTCGGCGAGCAGGCGGCGTACCTCGGCGTCGACGTACCGCTCGAACTGCCGGGTGCGTTCGGTGATGGTCTGCCGCGCGACCTGCTCCGCCAGCCCACCGCGCGGGACGTCGGCGAGCAGCCGGGCGATCAGCGTCTCCGGCGACAGCGCGCGCATGACCCGGTAGGAGAAGAACGACTGCCGTCCCGGCGCGGCGTCGGCGCGGCCGAGCCCCTGCACCGCCAGCCGCGCCAGCCGGCGCAGCGTCGCGTCGTCGGCCTCCAGCAGCAGCCGGGCCAGCGCCTCCCGCATCTGCTCCGCGTCGGCCGGGTCGACGCCCGCGAGCGGGTCGTCCGCGCCGCCGTCGGCGTCCGGCGTCGCGAGGCCGTGCGCGAGCGGGAACCACAGGTCGAACAGCGCGTCGAACGCCGGCCGGTGCGCGGCGCGCTTCACCGTCGTGGCGGCCAGCCCCTCGCGGAGCGTCTCGCGTTCGACCAGCTCGACGCTGGTCAGCGCGCGGACCGCGTCGATGCTCTCCGCGAGGCTCACCGGGATGCCCGCGCGGCGCAGCGCCTCGACCAGGGAGACCGTCCGGTCGAGGAGGCCGGTCAGTTCTCCCCCAGCCTGAGGTGGCCGGCGGCGCGCTGCTGGTCGCCGACGTGCTTGAGCACGACGCCGAGGGTGGCGTTCGCCGTCTGCTCGTCCAGCGTGTCGACGCCGAGCGCGACGAGCGTGCGCGCCCAGTCGATCGTCTCCGCGACGGACGGGCTCTTGCGCAGCTCCAGCGCGCGCAGCGCGCGGACGGTGCGGACGAGCTGCTCGGCGAGGCGCTCGGCGACCTCCGGCACCCGCGCCAGCACGATCGCCCGCTCCCGCTCGAACTCCGGGTAGTCGAGGTGCAGGTAGAGGCAGCGCCGCTTGAGCGCCTCGGACAGCTCGCGGGTGGCGTTGGAGGTCAGCACGACGAACGGCGTCCGCGCGGCGACGATCGTGCCGAGCTCCGGGATCGTCACCTGGTAGTCGGAGAGGACCTCGAGGAGCAGCCCCTCGACCTCGACGTCGGCCTTGTCGGTCTCGTCCACGAGCAGCACCGTCGGCTCGGTGCGCCGGATCGCGGTGAGCAGCGGCCGGGAGAGCAGGAACTCCTCGCTGAAGATGTCGTCGTGGGTCTGCTCCCACGTCTCCGCCGCGCCGTCCGCCCGGGCGGCCTGGATGCGGAGGAGCTGCTTCTTGTAGTTCCACTCGTAGAGGGCGCGCGCCTCGTCCAGGCCCTCGTAGCACTGGAGGCGGATCAGCTCGCTGCCGGTGGCGGCCGCGACGGCCTTGGCCAGCTCGGTCTTGCCGACGCCGGCCGGACCCTCGACCAGCAACGGCTTGCCGAGCCGGTCGGCGAGGAAGACGACGGTGGCGATGGCGTCGTCGGCGAGGTACCCGGCGGCGGCGAGCCGGTCGCGGACGTCGGCGACCGACGCGAACAACGGCGTCACGGCGCCTCCTCGTCTGCGGACCGAACGCCATTCTGCCGCGTGCCCGGCGCTTCCGGGAAGCGGGCCGTGCGGGGAGGACGTCGGTGGCGCTTCCGGGAAGCGCGGCGGCGCGGCGGGGGCGGCGGCGCTGGCAGGATGGGCGGCATGCGAGTGGCGTTCCTGGGTCTGGGTCGGATGGGCGCGCCGATGGCGGCGCACGTGGCGCGGGCGGGGCACGACCTCACCGTCTGGAACCGCACCCCCGGCCGGGCCGCCGACCTGGTCGCGCTCGGCGCGCGGGAGGCGGGCTCGGTCGCGGACGCGGTGCGCGACGCCGAGGTGGTCGTGACGATGCTGTTCGGGCCGGACGCCGTCCGCGAGGTGGTCGCGGAGGTGGTCGCGGCGGCGCCGCCGGGGACGTTGCTGGTGGAGTGCTCGACCATCGGCCCGGCGGTGGCGCGCGAGCTGGCCGAGCTGGGGCGGGCGAAGGGGCACCGGTTCGTGGACGCGCCGGTCGCCGGCTCGGTGGCGCCGGCGACGGAGGGCACGCTCGGCGTGCTGGCGGGCGGCACCGACGCGGACGTCGCCGCGGCGCGGCCGCTGCTGGAGCTGTGGGGCGACCCGGCGCGGGTCCGCCACCTCGGCCCGGCCGGCTCCGGCAGCGCGATGAAGCTGGTCATCAACCTCACGCTCGGCGTCGCGATGGGCGGCGTCGGCGAGGCGCTGCGGCTGGCGGGCGACCTCGGCGTCGACCGCGCGGCGGCGCTCGACGTGATCGCGACCGGCCCGCTCGGCGTCTCCGTCAACACCAAGCGGGCGATGCTCGACAGCGGGGACTTCACCCCGACGGGGTTCTCGCTCGACCTGATGGCGAAGGACCTGGCGCTCGCCGTCGACGCCGCCGACAACGACCTGGCGCTCACGCGCGCGGCGCTCGACGCGGCCCGCGACGCGGTCGCGGCGGGTCACGGTTCGGACGACTACGCCTCGCTGGCGGGCCACCTGGGGTACGAAGGAAGCCACGACAGCGTCTGAGGGGGGCACCGGTGGTCACCGCCCGGGTCAACAACGTCACGATCGACTGCGCCGACCCCGCCGCGCTGGCGGCGTTCTACGCGGCGCTGCTGGACCGGCGGGTCGTCTGGGAGGGCGGCCCGTACGTCGTCGTCGGCCGCTCCGACCCGGCCGAGCCGAACCTCGTCTTCCAGCGCGTCGCCGACCCGACGCCGGGCAAGGGGCGGATCCACCTCGACGTGCACGTGGACGACGTCGACGCGGCCACCGAACGCGCCGTCGACCTCGGCGCGCGGCGCGGCGAGGACGTGGCGGAGCTCGGGATGTCGTGGCGCGTGATGAGCGACCCCGAGGGCAACCCGTTCTGCCTCGCCCCCGGCGCGTGACGACGTCGTTCGGCACCGGCTGGCGCTGCGTCTGCGGCGTCTCCGGGCTCACCACCATCTACTGCCCGTACTGCGGGCGGACCTCGCCGCTGTTCACGCCGCCACCGCCCTACGCGGGGCCGGTGCCGCCGCCGCCCGGCCGGGTCGGCCTGGACCGGCGCGGCAAGCGGCTGGCGCTGCTGATCGCGCTGACGCTGCTGGTGGGGCTGAACCGCGCCGTCGTCCGCCTCGACCAGCGCACGGAGGCGCGCCGCGCCGCGCGGCAGGCCGCGCTGGAACGCGTCGTCGCCGAGCTGGAGACGTTCGTGGCGGCGCGGCACGGCGGGCCGTTCACGCGCACGGTCGCGGTGCGGCTGCTGGACGACCGCGAGTTCGTGGTGGCGCTGCGCGCGGGCGGGGCACTGCCGGACGACGACCTCGTGCCGTCGCCGACGCGCGCGCCGGTGCGCGACAACGGCGACTTCGACGCCACGCTGCGCGCGTTCGGGCTGGCCGACGCCGGCGACGGCTCCGAGCGCGAGGCCCGCAACGACCTGCTGACCGGCGGCGTCTTCGGCCTCTACGACGAACGCCGCGGCCGGCTGCTGGTGCGCGGGTCGGCGGTGACGCCGTTCGCCCGGATGGTGCTCGTGCACGAGCTGACGCACGCCTGGCAGGACCAGCACTACGGCCTGACGACGGTGCACGACAAGAGCGGCGGCGGCGGGAAGGACGACAGCGACCGCGCGGTCACGGCGCTGGTCGAGGGCGACGCGTCGCGGGTTGAGCAGGACTGGCGGGACGCGCAGAGCGAGGCGGACCGCGCGGCGATCGCGGCGTACGAGCGGGAGCTGAACCGCCGCCGCCGCGGCGAGCCGAGCCGCGTCGAGCGCACGCTGGACGCCCTCTACGGCTTCCCGTACACGGCCGGCGAACGGTTCGTGCGCGCGCTGTACGAGCGCGGCGGCAACGCGGCCGTGGACGCGGCGTTCGCGCACCCGCCGCTGACGACGGAGGAGGTGCTGCGGCCGGCGCTGTACCCGCGCCGCGGCGGCACGCCCGAGGTGCCCGCGCCGCGCGCCGACGGGACGCTGGTCGACGACGGGACGCTGGGGCAGGTCGGCCTGGTGGTGCTGCTCGGCCGCGGCGAGGTGACGCGGGAGGCGGTCGAGAACGCCACCGGCTGGGAGGGTGACGCCTACGTGACGTGGCGCGACGGCGACCGCGTCTGCGCGCGGCTCGCGCTGCGGATGGACTCGCCGGCCGCGCGCGACCGGGTGCTGGTGACGTTGCGGCCGCGCGGGGTGCTGCGCAGCGTCGGCGCGACGGAGCTGGTGCTGCGGTCCTGCGCGACGGGCACCGCGGGCCCGTGAGCGGGCGGCACCGGCTGGGCCGGCCCGGCGACCCGTTCGTGTTCGGGACGCCACCGGCGCGCTGGCGGACCGTGACGGCGCGGCTGTGGCGGCCCCGGCGCGTCCGGGCGCTGGCGGCGCTGCTGCTGGCCGTGGCGGGGCTGCTCGGCGACTCGGTGGGCCGCGGCGTGCCGCTCGGCGACTACAACTGGCCGGTCGTCGGGCCGTTCCTCGTGGTCCCGCTGGTCGTGCTGGTCTGCTCGCCGGTGCCGTACCTGGGGCGCGGGGTGGCGCTGCTCGCGGCGCTGCTGGAGACGCCGGCGGCGCTGGTCGCCGCGCTGTTCACGTTCGGGCTGTGGCAGCTCCCGGCGGTGGCCGCGCTGTGGGCGACGTTCGGGGCGAAGGACCCCTAGGAGGGTTCTAGCGAACGTGGCCGGAGCCGGTGACGACGTACTTGGTGCTGGTCAGCTCGGGCAGGCCCATCGGGCCGCGGGCGTGCAGCTTCTGCGTGGAGATGCCGATCTCGGCGCCGTAGCCGAACTCGCCGCCGTCGGTGAACCGCGTCGACGCGTTGACCATCACCGCCGCGCTGTCGACGGTCGCCACGAACCGCCGCGCCGCCTCCTGCGACCCGGTGACGATCGCCTCCGTGTGGCCGCTGCCGTACGTCCTGATGTGCGCGACCGCCGCGTCCAGCGACGGCACCACGCGGACGGCCAGGTCGAGCGACAGGTACTCGGCGTACCAGTCGTCCTCGGTCGCCGGGACCACGCCGCCGAACGCCGCCACGGCCTCGTCGCCGTGCACGGTGACTCCGTTGGCGTGGAACGCCTCCAGCGCCTTCGGCAGGAACTCCGCCGCCACCGCCTCGTGCACCAGCAGCGTCTCGGCGGCGTTGCAGACCGACGGCCGGGACACCTTCGCGTTGACGGCGATGTCGAGCGCCATGGCCAGGTCGGCGGCGGCGTCGACGTAGACGTGGCAGTTGCCGACGCCGGTCTCGATCACCGGCACCGTCGAATCCTCGACGACGCTGCGGATCAGGTCGGCGCCGCCGCGCGGGATCAGCACGTCGACCAGACCGCGCAGCCGCATCAGCTCCTTCACCGCGTCGCGGTCGCCGCCGACGAGCTGCACCGCGTCGCGCGGCAGCCCCGCGCCCGCGACCGCGTCGGCGAGCACCGCGACCAGGCAGGCGTTGGAGCCCGCGGCGGTCGACGAGCCGCGCAGCAGCACGGCGTTGCCGCTCTTGAGGCAGATGCCGGCGGCGTCGGCGGTGACGTTGGGGCGGGCCTCGTAGACGATCCCGACGACGCCCAACGGCACCCGCACCTGGCGCAGCTCGAGGCCGTTCGGCAGCGTGCCGCCGCGGACCACCTCGCCGACCGGGTCGGGAAGCGCCGCGAGCGAACGCAGCCCGTCCGCCATGGCGGCGACGCGCTCGGCGGACAGCGCGAGCCGGTCGCGCAGCGCGGGCGCGAGGTCGCTGCCGCGGTCGAGGTCGCGGGCGTTGGCGGCCAGCACCTCCGGCGTCCGCGCCACCAGCGCGTCGGCCATGGCGCGCAACCCCGCGTCCTTGACCGCGCGCGACGCCAGCGCCAGCTCGGCGGCGGCGGCCTGCGCGCGTTCGGCCTGGGCGCGGACCTCGCTCATGCCCCGAGGGTAGCCCGCAGCACCACCAGGTCGTCGCGGTGGACGACCTCGCGCTCGTACGCCGGCCCCAGCTCGGCGGCGAGGTCGCGCGTGGACCGGCCGAGCAGCGCGGGCAGCTCGGCGGCGCCGTAGTTGACCAGGCCGCGCGCGACGACGACGCCGTCGGGCGCGAGCAGCTCGACCGGGTCGCCCGCCGCGAACTCCCCCTCCACGGCCGTGACGCCGGCCGGCAGCAGCGAGAGGCGGCGGTCGACGACGGCGCGCACGGCGCCCTCGTCCAGCCGCAGCCGCCCGGCGGGCGCCGTCGCGTGAGCGAGCCAGTGCAGCCGCGACGCGGTGCGCGCGGCCGCGGCGTGGACGTAGGTGCCGACGTCGTCGCCGCGCACGGCGGCCGTCACGGCGGACGCCGCCGCGATCACGACGGCGGCGCCGCTGCCCGCCGCGATCCGCGCGGCGTCGAGCTTGGTGGCCATGCCGCCGGTGCCGAGCGCTCCCCCGCCGCCGGCCGCGACCGCGTCGAGCGCGGCCAGGTCGGCCACCTCGGGCAGCAGCCGCGCGTCCGGCACCCGCCGCGGGTCGGCGTCGTACACGCCGGCCACGTCGGAGAGCAGCACCAGCAGGTCCGCGCCGACCAGGCCGGTGACGAGCGCGGCCAGCCGGTCGTTGTCGCCGAAGCGGATCTCGGCGGTGGCGACGGCGTCGTTCTCGTTGACGACGGGAACGACGCCGAGCGCGAGCAGGCGGTCCAGCGTCCGGCGGGCGTTGAGGTAGTGGGCGCGGCGCACGACGTCGTCGGCGGTGAGCAGCACCTGCCCGACGCGCAGCCCGTGCTCGCCGAACGCCGCGGCGTACCGGTGCACCAGCGCGCCCTGCCCGACGCTCGCCGCCGCCTGCAACGTCGCCAGGTCGCGCGGCCGCCGCGCCAGCCCGAGCGGGCCGAGCCCGGCGGCGATGGCACCGGAGGAGACGAGGACGACCTCCCGGCCGCCGGAACGCAACGCGGCCAGCGCCGCGACCAGCGCGTCGACGCGCGCGGCGTCGAGGTGCCCGTCGGCCGAGGCGAGCGACGACGAGCCGACCTTGACGACGACCCGGCGCGCGCCCGCGACCGCCGCGCGGGTCACCGCTCCTCGTCGTCCTCGGCGTGCACGCGGCGCGCCTTCTTGGCGGCCAGCCGCTCGTCGGCGCCGGTACGCGTGGAGGCGGGCGCGAACCGTTCGTCCTCCCCGCGCCGGGTGCCCTGGAACGCCTCCTCGGTCGGCTCCCAGTCGAACGTCCAGTCGCCGATGGTCACCTCGGCCCCCGCCTCGGCGCCCTGCTTGCGCAGCTCGGCCTCGACGCCGATGCGGGCCAGCCGGTCGGCGAGGTAGCCGACGGCCTCGTCGTTGTCGAAGTTCGTCTGCCGCACCCAGCGCTCGACCCGCTCGCCGCGCACGAGGTAGCCGCCGCCGTGGCGGGTCACCGTGAAGCCGCTGTCGTCCACCGCCGCCGGCCGCAGCACGACCCGCGTCGGCTCCGGCGGCGGCGCCGCCGCGCGGGCCGCGCGCACCGCCTCCGCCATCGCGTACGCGAGCGCCCGGACGCCGTCGTGGGTCGCCACGCTCGTCTCGTGGACGGCCAGCCCGCGCGCCTCCAGGTCGGGGCGGACCAGCTCGGCGAGGTCGCGGCCGACGTCGGTCTTGTTCAACGCCACCAGCCGCGGCCGGTCGGCCAGCCCGCCGTACTGCGCCAGCTCGTGCTCGATCGCGTCGATGTCGGACAGCGGGTCGCGCCCCGGCTCCTGCGTCGCCAGGTCGACGACGTGCACCAGAACGGCGCAGCGTTCGACGTGGCGCAGGAACTCCAGGCCGAGGCCCTTGCCCTGCGACGCGCCAGGGATCAGCCCCGGCACGTCGGCGACGGTGAACGTCACGTCCCCGGCGGTGACGACGCCGAGGTTCGGGACCAGCGTCGTGAACGGGTAGTCGGCGATCTTCGGCTTCGCCGCCGAGAGGACCGAGATGAGCGAGGACTTCCCGGCGCTCGGGAAGCCGACCAGCGCCACGTCGGCGACGGTCTTCAGCTCGAGCACGACGTCGACCGACTCGCCCGGCTCCCCCAGCTCCGCGAACCCGGGCGCCTTGCGCCGCTGCGACGCCAGCGCGGCGTTGCCGCGGCCGCCGCGGCCGCCCTTCGCGACGACGTAACGGACGCCGGTGCCGACCAGGTCGGCCAGCAGCTCGCCGGTCGCCGCGTCGCGCACCACCGTGCCGTCGGGGACGGGCAGCACCAGGTCGTCGGCGTTGGCGCCGTGGCGGTTGGAGCCCATGCCCTGCCGGCCGGAGCCGGCCTTCTGGTGCGGGTGGAAGTGGAAGTCGATGAGCGTCGTCACGCCGGGGTCGACGGCGAGCACGACGTCCCCGCCGTTGCCGCCGTTGCCGCCGTCCGGGCCGCCGAGCGGCTTGAACTTCTCCCGGTGGATGCTCGAGCACCCCGGCCCGCCGTCGCCCGCGGCGACGTGCAGGACCACCCGGTCGACGAACACGGTCACTCCCTCGGAAAAGACGAAGGGCGGGCCCGCAGGTGCGGCCCGCCCTCTCGTACGACCGGCCTACTCGGCCGGGACCACGCTGACGGTCTTGCGCCCGCGGCGCGTGCCGAACTTCACCGCGCCCGGCGCGAGCGCGAACAGCGTGTCGTCGCCGCCGCGGCCGACCTGGTCACCCGGGTGGAAGTGGGTGCCGCGCTGGCGGACGAGGATCTCGCCGGCCTTGACGACCTGGCCGCCGAAGCGCTTCACGCCGAGGAACTGCGGGTTGGAGTCGCGGCCGTTACGGCTGGACGACGCGCCCTTCTTGTGAGCCATCTGGTCAGCTCCCGCTCTCGATGCCGGTCACGCGCACCTGCGTGTACTGCTGCCGGTGGCCCTGGCGCTTGTGGTAGCCGGTCTTGTTCTTGAACTTGTGGATCCGGATCTTCGGGCCCTTGGTGGCGCCGACGATCTCGGCGGTGACGGCGACGTTCTTCAACGCCGCCGCGTCGGTCGTGACCGTCTCGCCGTCGACGAGCAGCACGGCCGGCAGGGTGACCGTGCCGGTGGCGTCGAGCTTCTCGACCTCGATGACGTCGCCGACCGCGACCTTGTGCTGCTTGCCGCCGGTCTTGACGATGGCGTACACGAGTCGTGCTCCTGACTGCTGCGATGGCGTGACGAAGCGGCGCGCCGAGAGCGCGCACAAGGAGGGAGCGTACCTCAGGTCGGTCGCGGCAGGCTACCCGGCCGCCTCGTTCGCGAGCTGGCCGGCGGCGAGGCCCGCGGCGGCGACGACCGCGCCGAGGCCAACCAGCGCCCACGGGCCGCCGCGCACGACGATCCAGGCCATGAGGATCGGGCCGAAGATGTCGTGCACGGCGAAGCCGAGCGACCAGACGCCGAGGTACCGCCCGCGCAGCGCCTCCGGCGCCAGCCCGAGCGACACCGCCCAGCCGCCCACCGCCTCCCACAGCTCGGCCGCGCACTCGACCACGCCGACGACGAGCAGCAGCGCCACCGCGGGGGCGGCGGGCAGCGGCGACGCGACCGCCATCAGCACGCAGGTCAGCAGCAGCGTGAGGCCGCTCCACCGCAACGCCCGCCCGCCCTGCGCGACCGTCACCGACCGGCGGCTGAACGGCACCTGGAGCAGCACGACCAGCGCCGAGTTCATCGTGAAGATGATCCCGGCGAGCGCGGTGGGCGCGTGGGTGCGCTGGTCGATCCACAGCGGGAAGCCGAACAGCAGGATCGTCAGGTGCAGCGACAGCAGGCCATGCAGCCCGGCCAGCGCGAGGAACCTGCGGTCGTTGAACACCGCGCCGTAGCCCGGGCCGCGGCCGGTCGCGGGCCGCACGTGCGCGTCGCGCACCCGCGCGAGCAGCAGGGCCGCCCCGACGAACGTCGCCGCGTCGCCGAGCACCAGCGCGATGTACGGGCCGCGCCCGCCGACGGCGAGCGCGAGGCTGACGAGCAGGCCGCCGGCGCCGTAGCCGATGTTGCGGATCGCGCGGATGAACGCGAGCGTCGTCACGCGCTCCCGCTCGTCGCCGAGCGTCGCCGCGAGCGCCTGGAACGCCGGGCGCGCCATCGTGTCGGCGAGGTTGGTCAACGACACCAGCACGGCGAACGCCGCGAACCCGCGCACCAGCGGGTAGCTCGCGTACGCGACGGTGCGGACGCCGAACAGCGCGAGCGCCGTGCGGCGCGGACCGTAGCGGTCGATGACCGGCCCGCCGATGATCGGACCGAGCATGCCGACGCCGCCGGCGATGCCGAGCCCGAGGCCGACGCGCGTCACCGGCAGGCCGGTGACCTTGACGAAGAACAGCGCGGACACCGGCAGGAACAGGCCGTTGCCGAGCGCGTCGACCACCGCGGCGACCGCGAAGATCCGCGCGTCCCGCCCCTCCGGGACCGCGAGCAGGGCGGCGAGGCGGGCGCGGACGCGGGTCACCCCGCGGAGTCTGCCAAGCCCGCGCGCCGGGGGCGCGGACATTCCCTGCGAGGATGCGGGCGTGGGCGAGACGGCGGCGTTGCTGGACCTGGCGGTACGGCTGGCGCGCGAGGCGGGCGCGTTGCTGCTGGACCGGCTGCCCGACGCCCGCACCGGCGTGACGAGCAAGAGCAGCCCCACCGACGTCGCCACCGACGCCGACCGGGCCGCCGAGGCGCTGATCACGGAGACGCTGCGCCGGGAGCGCCCGGGCGACGCGATCCTCGCCGAGGAGGGCACCGCCGACACCGGCACCACCGGGCTGCGCTGGGTGGTCGACCCGCTCGACGGGACCGTCAACTACGTCTACCGCGCGCCGGCGTTCTGCGTCTCCGTCGCGGTGGAGGACGCGGACGGCTGGCTCGCGGGCGCGGTGTACGACCCGCAGCGCGACGAGCTGTTCACCGGCGCGCGCGGCGAGGGGTCCGCGTGCGACGGCGCGCCGTTGCGCTGCACCGGCGTGACCGACCTGTCGCGGGCCCTGGTCGCGACCGGGTTCTCCTACGTCGCCGCCGACCGCGCGGCGCAGGCGGGCGTGCTGACGCGGGTGCTGCCGGCGGTGCGCGACATCCGCCGCGGCGGCAGCGCCGCGCTGGAGATCTGCGGCGTCGCGGCCGGCCGCGTGGACGCGTACTACGAGCTCGGCCCGGCGCCGTGGGATCGCGGCGCGGGCAGCGTGATCGCGACCGAGGCGGGCGCGGTGGTCCGCGTGCTGCGCACCCCGGACGGCCGCGACCTCACCGTCGCCGCCGCGCCGGGCGTCTTCGACGCGCTGGTCGGCCTGCTCCGCGAAGCGGGCGCGGTCGGCTAGGCGCGCCGGCGGCGGGTGAGCGCCGCGGCGCCCGCGGCGCCGAGCACCGCCGCCACCGGCAGCGCGCCGGGCAGGCCGGTCGTCGGGATGCGCGACGGCGGTGCGGCGGCCGGCGGCGCCGGCGCGTCGTGTCGCGGCGTCACCGTTCCCTGCCGCACCGGCTGCGGCGCCACCAGGCCGCCGAGCGGGAGCACGAACGCGCCGCGGCCGAAGTTGGCGGCGTAGAGCGTGTTGGTGCCCGCCTGGTACGCGAGGTCCCAGATCGGCGCCATCGGCAGCCCGGTGCCGACGCGGTACCACCTGCCGCTCGCCGGGTCGTCGGTCCAGAACACGCCGACGTCGGTGCCCGCGAACAGCCCGCTGCCGACCGGCAGCACCTTGCCGACGGGCGCGTTCGGCAGGTTGCCGCTGACGTCGGTCCACGTCACGCCGCGGTCGGTGCTGCGGAACACGTGCGGCGCCTGCTGCCCGCCGCGGAACCCGGAGAACGCCGCGTACGCGACGTCCGGGTGCCGCGGGTCGATCGCGACGCTCGTCACGTACGCCTTCGGCAGGTCCGGGTCGGTGCTCTCGGTCCACGACGTGAGCGGGTTGGCGGCGTTGTCGTGCGAGTACCAGAGGTGGCCGTCGTCGGTGCCGACGAGCAGGAAGCCCGTGTCGGCGTCGGTGACGGCGATGGTCGAGACGGTGTCGTAGTTGCGGAACAGCGGGTTGGTCTCGGTGCTGCCCGCCTCGCCGTCGGTGAGGTCCGGGCTGATCGGCGTCCAGCTCGCGCCGTCGTCGGTGGAGCGGTGCACGATCGACGAGGCGGTGTAGACGGTGTGCGGGTTGGCGGGGTCGAACTCGATCGGCGTGAGCCAGTTCTTCCGCTCGCCCGCGACGTAGTCGCCCCAGTCGTCGCCGGAGTTGCCGCCGTCGTGGCTGACCATGCAGGCGCCGTACTGGCTGCACCCGTAGACGATCTGGTCGTCCTCCGGGTTGATCCGCATCTCGGTGCCGTCGCCGCCGGTGATGTCGTTCCAGCCGGCCGGGCTGGTCTCGCCCTCGTTGTCCCACGACCGGTTGCCGCCGTTGTCCTGGAGGCCGCCGACGATCCGGTCCGGCCGCTGCTGCGACACGTCGATGGAGAAGAGCTGGTTCCACGGCATGTACTCGCCGTGCTCCCACTCGGCCCCGTTGTCGTCGGAGCGGTAGAGGCCGCCGTCGTTGCCGAGGTAGACCCGGTCCGCCACCTTCGGGTCCCACGCCATCGCGTGCTGGTCGGCGTGGAAGCCGTTCGGCGCGGAGAAGCTCGCGCCGCCGTCCTTGCTCTCCGACAGGTTGACGCCGGTGGCGTAGACGTGGGTCGGCGACTTCGGGTCGACGTAGACGCGGCCGAACCACCACGCGTAGACGTAGCCGCCGGTGACGAGCGAGTCGTCGAACGACTTCGCGACGAACGTGTCGCCGCCGTCGGTGGACACGTAGAAGCCGCCGGTGAGGCCGTCGACGGTCGAGGAGAGGACGTAGACGAGGTTGCCGGTCGCGGCGGCGACGCCGAGCCGGCCGACCGTCTTCAGGCCCGGGCCGAAGAACGCCGTGCCGATCGGCGCCCACGTCGCGCCGCCGTCGGTGGAGCGGTAGAGGCCGGAGCCGCCGCCGGTGTAGTCGCGGCTGTCCGGCTTGCGCAGCCGGTCCCACATCGTGGCGTAGACGGTCCTGCTGTCGTCGGGGTCGAGCGCGAGGTCGACCGCGCCGGCCGACTCGGTGCTGCCCGCGAGCACCTTGGTCCAGTGGTCGCCGCCGTCGGTCGACAGGTACACGCCGCGCTCGCCGCCGGTCGCGAACAGCGGGCCGTTCGCCGCGACCCAGACCCGCTTCGGATCCTTCGGGTCGACGACGACACGGCCGATGCGCTCGCTGGCCGCCAGCCCGACCTGCTGCCAGTGCCTGCCGCCGTCGCGGCTGCGGTAGACGCCGGTGCCGCCGTAGGTGAGCGAGCCGCCGCCCGGGCCGGCCTCGCCGGTGCCGGCGTAGAGCGTGCCGTCCGGCGCGATCGCGAGCGCGCCGATCGTCTGCACCAGGTCGTCCGGCCAGACCGAGGCGAACGTCTTCCCGGCGTCGGTGGAGTGCCAGACGCCGCCCGTCGCGGTGGCGACGTAGATGGCGTTGGGCGTCTTCGGGTCGACGACGACGTCGAGGACGCGGCCGCCGACGTTGGTCGGCCCCTGGAGCTGCCACGGCCGGCTCGCGAGCGCGCCCGGCGCGGCCAGCGCCTGGGTGCGGGCGCGCGCGAACGCGCCCGGCGGCACGACCGCCGTCTTCCCCGCCGTGCGCAGCAACGCCGCGTCGCCGGGCACCGGCTGCGGGCCGAGCTCGCCGAGCGTGGGCATCGTGCCGGCGCGCGGCGAGAGCGCGCGCGGCGCGGCCCGATGCGGTGCCGTCCCCTGCGGGGCGGTGACGAGCGCGGCCGCCGCGAGGAGGGCGGTGAGAGCCAGAGGGGTGTGGTTCACACGCGCGGAGTTCGGTGCCGCGGCGCGCGTTCCTCCCGGACCGGCTACTCCGGTGCCGCCGCGAACCGCCACTCCGGCGGCGTGAGGTCCTCGTACGACGCGCCGTCGGGGCCGCTGCCGTTCGCCTCGGCGGGCGGCGGCGGGGGCGCCGCGGCCGGCGCCGCGGCCTCGGCCGCCTCGACCGGCGCGGCGGGCTCGACCTGCTCGGCCGGCTCGGCCACCTCGACCGGCTCGGCCACCGGGTCCGGCTCCGCGTCGGCCTGCGGCTCGCCCTTCGGCCGCTTCGCGACCTGCGCGGGCGTCGGGGCGCCGTTCTTCTGCTTCGGCTCCTTCGGCGCGCCCGGGAACTGCGGCACGACCTTCACGCCGCGGCCGTTGCACTCGGGGCAGGTCTCGGTGAACGCCTCGAACAGCCCCTGCGAGATCCGCTTGCGCGTCATCTGGAGCAGGCCGAGCGAGGTGAGCTCGGCGACCTGGTGCTTGGTGCGGTCGCGGCCGAGGCACTCCTTGAGCCGGCGGGTCACCAGCTCGCGGTTGCTCTCCAGGATCATGTCGATGAAGTCCACGACGATGATCCCGCCGATGTCGCGCAGCCGGAGCTGGCGGACGATCTCCTCGGCGGCCTCGAGGTTGTTCTTGGTGACGGTCTCCTCGAGGTTGCCGCCCTTGCCGGTGAACTTGCCGGTGTTGACGTCGACCACCGTCATCGCCTCGGTGCGGTCGATGACGAGCGAGCCGCCGGACGGCAGCGACACCTTGCGGTCCAGCGCCTTCGCGATCTGCTCGTCCACGCGGTAGGCGTCGAAGATCGCCTTCGGGCCCTGGTGGCGTTCGAGCCGGGGCAGCAGGTCGGGCGCGAGCGTCGAGAGGTACCCCTCGATCAGCTCGTAGTCCTGGTCACCCTCGACCACGAGCCGGGCGAAGTCCTCGTTGAAGTTGTCGCGGACGACGCGGATGACCAGGTCCGGCTCGCCGTGCAGCAGCGCGGGCGCCGACTCCTTCTTGGCCTTCTTCTCGATGACCTCCCACTGCGCCTGGAGGCGGCGCAGGTCGGCGGTGAGGTCCTCCTCGCTCGCGCCCTCGGCGGCGGTGCGGATGATGACGCCCGCGCCCTCCGGCTTGAGCTGCTTGAGCAGGCTCTTCAGGCGGGCGCGCTCGATGTCGGGGAGCTTGCGCGAGATGCCGGTCATCGACTGCTCGGGCACGTAGACCATGTACCGGCCGGGCAGGCTGACCTGCGACGTGAGCCGCGCGCCCTTGTGGCCGATCGGGTCCTTGGTGACCTGCACGACGATCTGCTGGCCGGACTTCAACGCCTGCTCGATGCGCGGCGCGCGGCCCTCCAGCGCGGAGGCGTCGTAGTTGACCTCGCCGGCGTAGAGGACGGCGTTGCGGCCCTTGCCGATGTCGACGAACGCCGCCTCCATCGACGGCAGGACGTTCTGGACGCGGCCGAGGTAGACGTTGCCGGCGTACGACGTGGCGGTCGCGCGGGTGACGTAGTGCTCGACGAGGATGCCGTCCTCGAGGACCGCGATCTGGCTGGTGTCGCCGCTCTGGCGGACCAGCATGATCCGGTCGACCGCCTCGCGCCGGGCCAGGAACTCCGCCTCGGTGACGATCGGCGGCCGGCGCCGGCCCTGGTCGCGGCCGTCGCGGCGGCGCTGCCGCTTGGCCTCGAGCCGGGTGGAGCCCTTGATGCCCTGGACCTCGCTGGCCGGCTCGCGCGCGGGCCGCACCTTGACGACCGTCGGGACGCCGTCCTCGACGGTCTCCACGACGCCCTCGCCGCCGCCGCGCTTGCGGCGCCGCCGGCGGCGGGTGCCGGTCGTGCCGCCCTCGCCGTCCGGCTCGCCCTCGGCGGCGGCCGGCTCGGCCTCGGCGGCGGGCTCGGCCGCGGGGGCCGGCTCCGCCTGCTCGTCGCCCTCGGCGCCCTCCTCGCCCGAACGCGACCGTCCCCGGCCGCGGCGGCCGCGGCGGCGGCGCTTGCGCGGCCCGGCGCCGTCGCCGTCCTCGCCGCCCTCGGCCTGCTCGGCGGCGTCGTCGGCCGCCTCGTCCGCGGCGGCCGTCTCCTCGGCCTCGTCCTCGTCGGTGTCGGCGGGGGGCGGGGCGTCGGCGGGGTCGAGCACGATGCGCGGGCGGCGCCGGCGCGGCGCCGGCTCCTCGGTCGGCACCGGCGGCTGGAACAGCACCACCGGCGGCGGCGCCTTGCGGCGGCGCCCGGTGGGGGCGGCCTCGGGCTCGGTCGGGGTCGCCACGGCCTCGGGCGGCGCGACGGCGCCGTCGGTGGCGTCGACGGGCGCCGGCGCGGCCTTGCGGGCGCGGGTGCGCTTGGCGGGCTTCGCCGGGGCCTCGGCCTCGGCGGCCGGCGCCTCCGGCGTGTCGGGCGCCGTTGCGGGCGGCGGCACCGCGGGCGCCTTGCGGGCGCGGGTGCGCTTGGCGGGCGCCGGCGCGTCGGCGGCCGGTGCCGCGCCGGTTAATGCTGCCTCCGCGAGCGCGCCCTCGCCCACCGAGGCGGTGGCCTCGGGCGGCGGCGCGGCGGCCTTGGCCTTGCGCGGCGCGCGCTTGCGCGCGGGCTTGGCGGGGGTGGTGTCCTGCGTCTCGTCGTCGGCCATGCCGAACGTTCCTCCGACACGTCCCGGGTGCTCGCCCCGGCTCACCGGGGGCACCGCGCGGGTCGTGCTTCCTGTCTCGTGCCGGTGGCGTGAACCACCGGAAGCCTGTCGCCCTAACGGGCGTTCGCGACGGCGCCCGTCCCGGCACTCGCCGCGCGGTCAGGCGCGAGCGGGTCGGCCAGGTGGCCGGCTTCGTCGAGCAGACCCTGGGCCGACCGTGTCGCCTCCGGAGGGGCGGGCAGGTCGAGCCCCGCGACTGCGCGAAGCCCCGACAGGACGTCGTCGGGCCGGACGGCGGGTGTGGTGTGCCGTACGACCAGGTGGAGTATCGCACAGGGCGGCACGTCACCCGACGCGCGCACCTCGGCGTGTCGGATGGGGCCGCGCGCGTCGATGGTGCGCGTCCCGTCCTTGGTGCGGCGTTCGACGGGCACGGCCTCGGCCGCGAGGAACGCCGCGACCGCCGCGGCGGCGCTCTCCACCGGCACCCCGGGCAGCCGCACCGACCAGGCGGACCCGTCGATCCGGTCCGGCAGCGACCCCGGCCCGGCCTCGACGCACTCCACGACGTCCAGCCCGGACGGCAACGACGCGTCCACCGCCTTCGCGAACGCCTCCACGTCCACCCGCTCGGCCAGCCCGACCTCCACGTACTCCGCCTCGCTGGCCGCGCCGGTCGGCGCCGCCCCCACGTACGAGATCTTCGGGTGCGGCGAGAACCCCGCCGAGAACGCCACCGGCGCACCGGCCCGCCGAAGAGCCCGCTCCAGCGCGCGCGCGAAGTCCCGGTGCGAGATGAACCGCAACCGCCCCCGCTTCGCGTACCTGATCCGCACCTTCTGCACCACCGGAGGAGGCGGCGGCCCGTCAGGCGTGCGCTGCCGGCTCATCGCGGGGGGAACGGCAGGCGCGCGCGGTACGGGCTGCCGGTCCGGCGACTAAGGGAGCGCAGCGGAACTAGCCGGACCGGCAGCCCGTGCCGCGTGAGCCCGGGAGTCACGGCACGACCGAGAGGGGCAGCAGCGTGCGCCCGGTGGGACCGATCTGGATCTCGGTCCCCATGCCGGGGCAGACGCCGCAGTCGTAGCACGGGTTCCAGCGGCAGTCGGCGACCTCGGCGGCGGCGAGCGCCTCCTGCCAGTCGGCCCAGAGCCACTCCTTCTCCAGCCCCGAGTCCAGGTGGTCCCAGGGCAGGACCTCCGTCTCGCCGCGCTCGCGCGTCGTGTACCAGCCGACGTCGATCCCGGCCGCCTCGGCGGCGCGCATCCACCGCTCGTAGGAGAAGTGCTCGCTCCACCCGTCGAACCGCCCGCCGTCCTCCCACACCTTCCGGATGACGGCGCCGACGCGCCGGTCGCCGCGGGAGAGCAGGCCCTCGACGATGCCGGGCTCGCCGTCGTGGTAGCGGAAGCCGATGGAACGCCCCAGCGTCCGGTCGGCGTTGATCGCGTCGCGCAGCAGGCGGAGGCGGCGGTCGACGGTGGCGGCGTCGGCCTGGCCGGCCCACTGGAACGGCGTGTGCGGCTTGGGCACGAACCCGCCGATGGAGACGGTGCAGCGGACGTCCTTCTGGCCGGTCTCGCGGCGGCCGGTGCGGATGACCTCGTGCGCGAGCTCGGCGATCTCGAGCACGTCCTCGTCGGTCTCGGTCGGCAGGCCGCACATGAAGTAGAGCTTCACCTGCCGCCACCCCGCCTTGTACGCGGTGGTGACGGTGCGGATCAGGTCCTCCTTGGTGACGCCCTTGTTGATGACGGCGCGGAGGCGCTCGGAGCCGCCCTCGGGGGCGAACGTCAGGCCGGAGCGGCGGCCGTTGCGGGTGAGCTCGTTGGCGAGGTCGACGTTGAACGCGTCGACGCGCGTGGACGGCAGTGACAGCGACGTCTGCGTGCCCTCGTACCGGTCGGCGAGGCCCTTGGCGACGGGGCCGATCTCGGAGTGGTCGGCGCTGGACAGCGACAGCAGCCCGACCTCCTCGTAGCCGGTGGCGGCGAGGCCGCGCTCGACCATCTCGCCGATGCCGGTGATGGAGCGTTCGCGCACCGGGCGGGTGATCATCCCGGCCTGGCAGAACCGGCAGCCGCGGGTGCAGCCGCGGAAGATCTCGACGCTCATCCGCTCGTGCACGGTCTCGGCGAGCGGCACGAGCGGCTGCTTCGGGTACGGCCACTCGTCGAGGTCCATGACGGTCCGCTTGCGGACGCGGAACGGCACGCCGGAGCGGTTCGGCACGACGCGCTTGATGCGGCCGTCGGGCAGGTGCTCGACGTCGTAGAACCGCGGCACGTACACGCCCTCGACCTCGGTCGCGAGCCGGTACAGCAGGTCCTCGCGGGTGCCGCCGGACTGCTTCCACGAGCGGACGACGGCGGTCATCTCGAGGACGGCCTGCTCGCCGTCGCCGAGCACCGCGCAGTCGACGAAGTCGGCGATCGGCTCCGGGTTGAACGCCGCGTGCCCGCCCGCGACGACCACCGGGTGGGTGGGGTCGCGGTCGCGCGCGAGCAGCGGGATGCCGGCCAGGTCGAGGGCGTTGAGGAGGTTCGTGTACCCGAGCTCGGTCGAGAACGACACGCCCAGCAGGTCGAACGCGCGCACCGGCCGGTGCGCGTCCACCGTGAACTGCGGCACGCCGTGCTCGCGCAAGAGGCGTTCCAGGTCGGGCCAGACCGCGTAGGTGCGCTCGGCGAGGACACCCGGCTGCTCGTTGAGCACCTCGTAGAGGATCATGACGCCCTGGTTCGGCAGCCCCACCTCGTACGCGTCCGGGTACATCAGGCACCACCGCACGTCGGCGGCGTCCCAGTCCTTGACGGTGGCGTTCAGCTCGCCGCCGACGTACTGGACCGGCTTCTGCACGCGCGGCAGCAGCGGCTCCAGCCGCGGGAAGATCGATTCCATGACGTGGTCCAGCGTACGTGACCGGCGCGGCGGCGGGCACCGGGTCGTTGCGGCAGGGGTGGCGCTGCTGCTCGCCGGCTGCTCCACCGGGTACCGCCGCGCCGCGCCCGCGACGGCGACGGCGACCGCCACGGCCGGGCCGGCGGTCACCGCGTCGCCGGCCGGGCCGGCGTCCGTGGACGTCGACGGCGACGGCCGCCCGGACCCCGTGACGATCGTCGAGGACGGCCCGCGCACGTCGCCCGCCTGGCGGTGGGGGGTGCGCGTGGCGCTGTCGTCGCGCGGGCCGCGCACCCTCTGGTCCGGCTGCTGCGCGATGGACGGCCAGGAGCTCGGCCCCGCCGGCGACGTCGACGGCGACGGCCGCGCCGAGGTGTCCGGCTCGGACGGCGCGACGGCGACCACGCGCGGGTGGTTCCTCGCCACGCTCTCCGGCGACCGCCTGGTCCGCGTCACCGGGCCGGCGCTCGCGACGGGGCTCGGCGAGGGCGGCCGCGAGGTGTCGTGGAGCTGCGTCCCCGGCGGGATCGTCATGACCAGCGTGGTGTTCCAGGGGACCGCCGGGACCCGGACGTACTACCGGCTGGACGGCACCCGGCTGGTGCGCGTCCGCACCGTCCACGACCGCTGGGGCGGCGGCGTCGCGCGGCCGCCGGAGTACGGCGCGTTCTCCTGCTGACCCGCGCACAACCTTTCCGGGCGTTCGGGCGTCCAACGCGACATGACTGTGGCCGGCACGGCGATCGGAGGGGGCGTGGACGTCGGTGCTGACGAGGCGCTGACCGCGTTGTACGCGGCCCACTACCGCTCGCTGGTCCGCCTCGCCGCCCTGCTGCTCGACGACCTGCCCGCGTGCGAGGACGTCGTCCAGGAGGCGTACGTCCGCGTGTACCGCGCGTGGGGCCGCATCGGCGACCAGAACAAGGCGCTCGCCTACCTGCGGCAGACCGTCGTCAACCTCAGCCGGTCGGCGTTGCGCCGCCGCCTCGTCGCGCGCCGGCTCGCGCCGCGTCCGGACGGCGCCGGCGCCGACCCGGCGTACGCCGCCGTCGAGCGCGACGCGCTCGTCCGCGCGTTGCGCACGCTCCCCCGCCGCCAGCGCGAGGCGCTGGCGCTCCGCTACCTCGCCGACCTGACGGAGGCGCAGACCGCCGCCGCCATGGGCTGCGGCGTCGGCTCGGTGAAGGCGTACGCCTCCCGCGGCCTCGCCACGCTCGGCACGTTGCTGAAGGAGACCGACCGATGACGCCCGAGGAGCTCCGCGCGGGACTCGACCGCGCCGTCGAGCCGCTCCGGCCCGGCCCGGAGTCGTACGAACGCCTGCGCGCCGGCGTCGAACGCCGCCGCGGCGCCGTGCGCCGGTACGTGCTCGCGGCCGTCACCACGGCCGCCGTCGTGGCCGTCGGCACCGCGGTCGCGCTGCCGCGCGCCGACGCGCCTGCGCCACCCCTGCGGCCGGCCCCGGTCGCGCCGAAGCCGCTACCGCCGGACGCCGAACGCCCGATGACGTTCGAGGAGGTCGTGGCGACGCGGACCGCGGCCTGCGCCGGCCGCGGGGGCATTGCGGGAGTGGTCGCGCAGGGACCCCCCGACAAGTGGCTGCTGGACGCGCAGGGCCCGCTGACCCTCTCGCTGTTCGTGCGGGAGGGCACCACGATCCCGGCCGGGCTGCACGTGGTCGTGACCGCCCCCGACGGCGGGACGGCGACCGCGATGGCGAAGGGCCTCGGCGCGCCGTCGCTGCGGTACCCGGCCGACTTCGCGGGCGCCGACACCAGCCGGTCCGGCGTGTACCGGGCCGACTGGCAGGCCGCCGACGGCACCCCGGTCACCTGCGGCGCGTTCTTCCTCGCCCACCCCCGCGGGCACGTGCTCCCGCGCGCCGGGCGGGCCGCGGACGGCGACGTGGACGGCGACGGGGTCGCCGACGTGGTCGAGGTGCTCGTGGACCCGCCGCCGCGGCCCGGCGAGCCGCCGACGCTGCGGCCGGGGATCACCTGGACCCTGCGCGCCGACCTCAGCGCGCTCGGGGTCCGCAGCGTGGAGCTGTTCGGCGGGTCCGGGTACGGCGCCGGCTCCGGCGTCGCCGACCAGACCCGCGGCCGCGCCCTCGGCGTCGTCGACATGGACGACGACGGGTACGGCGACATCCCGCTCGACCGCCGCCCCACCCCCGGGGACGGCGTCCACGCCTACGCCCACCTGGTCGCGGGGATGCTGGCGGTGGAGGACTTCCACGTGGCGAGCACCGGCGACCGGTACGGCTGGGGGTGCGCCGACACCACGCCGGCCCACCCGGGACGCGAGGTGTACGGCACCGCCCTGACGACCCGCGACGGCACCGTCACCAGCCGCCGCCAGACCGTCCTGCTCCGCGACGGCGTCCTCGGCTACGCCCTCACCGAGACGCGCACCTGGCCCGAGGGCGACCCCGCACCCGCGGGGTGGGACGCCGGCTTCGACTGCGGAGGAGTGCACGGATGAACCGCCACCTGCTGGCCTGCGCCGCCGTGGCGGCGCTCGCCGCCTGCCGTCCCGCGGGTCCGACGGCCGCCCCGTCGAGCGCGCCCGCGCCCGCCACCACCACGGCCACGGTCACCCCCACGGCCACCGCCACCACGCCGCCGGTGACGCTCGCGCCGGCCAGCCCGCCACCGCCGCGGGCCGACACGCCGATCGGCTTCGGCCGCACCGTCACCGGCGACGTCGACGGCGACGGCCGCGCCGACTCGGTGCGGCTCGTGCACAACCAGTACCCGCAGGCGGACCGGCGTTGGCGCTGGGGCGTCGTCGCCGTCCTCGCCCGCGGCGGCCCGCGCTACCTGTGGCGGCAGCCGGGCGCCGACAGCAACGAGGCACAGTGGCTCACCGGCGTCACCGACATGAACGGCGACGGCCGCGCCGAGATCGTCGCCAGCCCGGGCGGCTGGGCCCAGGGCTCGTTCCACGACGTGGTCGTGCTCACCGGCGGCCGGCTGGTCCGGGCCACCGCCTCCGGCCGGCTGGTGGTGTTCGAGACGAACAAGCCGGACGCGGCGCCCGTCGGCTTCGGCTGCGCCGAGTCCGTCGCCTCCTCGCCCGGCCGCGAGGTCTACCGCGTCCAGGCGGTCAGCGAGGACGGCGGGCGGACCTACCGGCTGACCCGCGAGGACTACCGGCTCACCGGCGCGACCCTGGCCCTGGTGCGCACCCGCACGGCGCGCTGGACCGCCGGCACGGCGAAGCCCGCCGGCTTCCCCGCCGGCCTGCACTGCGGGTCGTTGCGGGTCTCCGTCATGGGGTGAGCGCGACCTCGTGGCCGTGCCCGGCGGCGTAGGCGGCGACGGCCTGCGCCGTGCGCGGCGCGACGTGCGCGGCCGGCGCCGGGGGCCGCCACGACACCCACGGCAGCGCGACCCGCTCGCCCGCGCGCGTCACCGCGAGCGTGCCCTGCCGCCCGCCGTCGGTGAACGCCACGACCTCCGGCCAGGGCAGCCGCCGCGTCCCGCGCACCCGGCGGACCGTGACGCCGCCGGGGTCGAGCTCGGTCCGCGTCCGCCACACCATCGCCGCGAACGCCGCCGCCGCCACGGCCGGCAGCACCGCCAGCCGGGTGTGCGGCCCCAGCGCGAACGCCGCCGCCAGCCAGCCGGACAGCATGGCGTACTGCCACCACGGCGCGCGCAGCACGACGGGCTCGCCGGCGTTCACAGCCCCTCCGCCGCGGGCTCGTAGCCGTGGTCCCGTGCGTACGCGAGGACCCGCGCGGCCGCGCGCGGCGACTCCGTTCCCCCGCGGGCCGGCGGCCGCCACTCCACCCACGGCAACGTCACCCGCTCGCCGTCGCGCGTCACCGCGACCACGGCGGCGCGCCGCCGGGCCAGCGCCGCCACGTCGGCCCACGCCACGCGCCGTTCACCCCAGAACCGGCGCACCGTCACGCCCTCCCGGTCGAGCACCGTGCGCATCCGCCACAACGACCACAGGAAGGGCACCAGCAGGGCCAGCACCACCCACCGCCACGGGTCCTCAGGGGCGCGCACCAGCATCGACGCCGCCAGCGCGCCGTAGCCGATGCCGAGCCAGCGGTTCGGCCCGATCGAGACCCGGTCAGGCACGCCGCGACCGCCAGGCCGCCAGCGCCCCCGCCACCGCCGACCCGGACAGCCCCAGCGCCAGGTCGCCGACCGTGTCCCGGTACGCCGTCACCGACTCGTTCGTCTTGAGGACGAACGCGCCGAGCTCGCCGACCTCCCAGAGGATCGCGGTCACCGCGCCGAAGCCCGCGCAGAGCCCGAACGTCACCCACCACGGGAAGGCGCGCCGCGCCAGCGGCACCGCGACGGCCCCGGTGAGGATGCCCCAGTTGACCAGGTGGCAGGCGTCGTCGAACCACGAGACGCGGTCGTAGAGGTCGAGGGCGTTGCCGAGCAGGTCGACCACGAACGGCGTCGTCACGAGCAGGTCGACCAGGGCCGGGTAGGCGGACCGCCGCCGGGAGATCACCCAGACGGCAGGTACCAATGCGGCGGCCGCGGGGTAGAGGACCGCTCTCGCGGTCATCGCCTTGTCGGCGAAGCGCTCCCACCCGAGGTGGGTCAGCGCGAACGCCACCAGCGCGAGCAGCGCGACCTTGAGCCCGGCCGTCGCCCACAGCAGCGCGGGCGACGGCCGGACTCCAGGGTCGTTCGTGTCCGCCATCAGGCGGCTGAGCCTACGGCTCCCGCTACGGCGACGGAACGATGGTCGCGGTCTGCAGCGTCCAGCCGGTCGCGATCTGCTGGATGTAGGTCAGCCGCGTGCCGGCGAGCATGCCCGGGTAGATGTCGCCGGGGATCCCGCCGTCGGAGATCACGATGTGCGTGAAGTTGCCGGCGCCCTCGCCGCCGTACACCTCGACGCCGGAGCCGGAGTCGCCCTCGAAGCCGACGCCGTACCAGGCGAACGCCCGGCCGTTGCGCGCCCGCCAGATCGGCGCGACGCCCGCGCGCGGCGTGCCGCCTGCGCCGGTGCCCATGCCGTGGCCGAAGTGCTTCACCGCGGTGATCGAGTTGGCCGCGTACGTGCCCGTCGGGCCGCCCCAGACCGGCATGCTCGGGTTCACCCAGGAGCTGTACTCGGGGTAGAGCTGGATCATCGCGAAGTCGTCGCCGATGCCGTTGTTGTGGCTCAGCACGAACTTGCCGATGTGGTAGAAGCCCGGCAGCCGGCCCGAGCCGACCGGCGGCACGACGTACGCCGTCACGTCCGGGAACCCGCCCAGCGCGTCGCTCGCCGCGCAGTGGCCGGCCGTGCCCAGGCCGTACGCGCCGTTCTTGGTGAAGACGAAGTTCGCGGTGCACCAGGCGAAGCCGACGTAGCCGTCCGAGCCGTCCTGGATCGTCACCAGCCAGGTGCCGGGGCGGATGCCGGTCGACACGAGACCGACGGCGCGCGGCCCACCGGGGAGCTGCGCCCCGTCGGGCAGGCGGACGCCCGTGCTGCCCGCGGCCATCACCTTCTTGGCGAACGCCGCGTCGTACCACGACGGGCCGGCCGTCGACATCGGCACCGCCCAGCCGCCCTCGAACCGTTCGGCGCCGGGGACCGGCGGCTTGGCGAGCGCGGCCGTCGTCGCGGACGACGCGCCCGCGGTGACCGAGAGCGCGGCCGCCGCGAGGGCGACGACTCCGCGCAGGAGCAGGGTGGGACGCATGCGAGAACTCCTTCGGTAGGGGTCTGGAGTGCTCCCCCCCGAAGCCCGTTCAGTGTCCGCTATGTCCGGTTCTGGCGCAATGCCCCGGGGTCGTCCGTGCCCCAGCGCCCGTCACTGCGCAACGGCACCGGGTGGCCGTGCGCGGCCGCCCACGCGGCGACGCGTTCGACCGAGTCCCTGCGCACCCGTCCGTCCCGCCCGGGCGCGTACCAGCGCACCACCGGCAACGACACGCACCGCCCGTCCACGGTCACCACGACCGCCGACGGCCCGGCGCGCACCAGCGCCGCGACGTCGGTCCACTCGATCCGCTCCGAACGCCCGAACAGCCGCGCGACCGTCACCGCGTGCGGCGTCAGCACCGTGCGCGGCCACGTCGACAGCCACGCCAGCACCGCGAACACCACCGCCGTCCCGGCCGCCATCGCGCTGCGGTACGCCACCGCCAGCACGGCCGTCAGCACCGCGGAGGCGACGCTCCGCCACAGCGGCCGGTCCGCGAGCACCACCACGTCCCGGGGCCGCCCCACCGCACCTCCCCGCGCCGCCGCGTGTCACTCCCCCGCCCTAGACTGGACCCTGTCCCCCACGCGAGGAGGTCCTCATGCGGGACGAAGAGGAAGAGTAGAGCCGCCCGCCGCGCCCCAGGCGGCGGCCGGTCCGGCCCAGCCGAACGCGTCAGTCCCAGGCGTTGCCGCGCATCTTGACGTTGCAGAGCAGGCCGATGGCCATCATGTTCGCGAACATCGACGACCCGCCGTAGGACACGAACGGCAGCGGCAGCCCGGTGACGGGCATGATCCCGAGCGTCATCCCGATGTTGACGAACGACTGGAACGCGAACCACGACACCACGCCCGCCGCTACCAGCGTCCCGAACATGTCGGCGGCGTTGACGGCTATTCGGGTGCCACGCCAGAGCACCATGCCGAGCAGCAGCAGGATCGCGCCGGCGCCGACGAAGCCGAGCTCCTCCCCCGCGACCGTGAACACGAAGTCGGTCTGCTGCTCGGGCACGAACTGGCCGTTGGTCTGCGTGCCCTGGAACAACCCCTTGCCGGTGACCCGCCCGGAGCCGATCGCGATCTTCGCCTGCTTGACGTTGTAACCGGTGTGGCGGGGGTCGGCGTTCGGGTTCGCGAACGCCGTGAGCCGCTTCTCCTGGTACGGCTTCAGCAGGTGGAAGTGCAGGATGCCGAAGCCGCCGAGCACGCCGAGCAGGATCAGGCCGGCGACCCAGCGCCGCGGCGCGCCGGACACGGCGAGCACGCCGAGGATGACGAAGACGAACACCATCGTCGTGCCGAAGTCCGGCTGGAGCAGGATCAGCGCCATCGGCACGGCGGCGAGCAGCAGCACGAGCAGCACGTCGCCGTCGCGCGGGTCGGTCTCGTTGTCGCGTTTCTCGCCGAGGATCATCGCCATGCCGACGACGAGCGCGACCTTCGCGAACTCCGACGGCTGGATCTGGAACCCGCCCCCGATGACGATCCACGAGTGGGCGCCGTTGATGGTCGACCCCAGCGGCGAGAGCACGGCGACCAGGCCGATGCAGGACGCGATGTAGACGATCGGCGCGTACGCCCGCAGCATCCGGTAGTCGACCAGCGCGGCGACGGCGCCGAGCGCGAGGCCGATGCCGAGGTTCAGCACGTGCCGCTTGAGGAAGGTGTTCGGGTCGAGCCCCTTGGCGGCGAGGTTGGACCGCGTCGCCGACCAGACGAGCATCGAGCCGATGGCGGACAGCGCGATCGCCGACAGCACGAGCAGCCAGTCCAGCCGCCGCAGCGGCGACTCCCGGTCGAACGCCTTCTCCCGGAACGACTCGCGCCGCGACAGCGGCACCGGCGAGACGCGCGGGGTGGCCCACTCCTCGGTCGTCACGCGACCGCCCCCCGTCGCCTGGGCAACGGCTCCGGCAGCGCGACCGCGGACGCGACCGCCGACGGCGCGGGCGAGGCGGGAGCGGGGCGGGGCGCGGGCGGCGCCGAGACGGTGCCGTCGGCCGCGACCTTGGGCAGCGCCACCGGCGGCACGCCGCCCGGGTAGGCCGCCTTGTGCCCCTCGAGGCCGTAGATGCCGTCCCAGATCTGCCGGACGGCGGGCGCGGCGACCTGGCCGCCCTGGCCGGCCTGCTCGACCATGACGACGACCGCGTACCGCGGGTGGCCGACCGGACCGTACGACGCGAACCACGACGTGTTCTGCTTGCCGACGACCTCGGCGGTGCCGGTCTTGCCGGCGACCGGCAGGGTGCCGTAGGGGAAGCCCGCGAACGCCCCCTTCGCGGTGCCGTCCGTCGGCACGGCGGCGAGCGCGTTGTTGATGTAGGCGAGCGTCTGCGGGCTCACCTTCACCTTGCGCAACGGCTTCGGGTCGATGCGGCGCACGACCTTGCCGTCCGGGCCGATGACCGCCTTGGCGATGCGCGGCTCGTAGACCGTGCCGCCGTTGGCGAGCGCGGCGTAGGCCATCGCCATCTGCAACGGCGTGACCAGCACCTCGCCCTGCCCCACGTAGTGGTTGGCCTCGTCGCCGAGCCGGTAGGCGTACCCCTCCTTGCAGTTCTCCTGGGAGATGGCGCGGACGTAGTCGGAGTAGGCCGGGTTCTGCGCGTCCTTGCAGTACTGCTCCTTGTTCTCCTCCCACGTCCGGCGGCGCAGCTCGCGGTCCATGATCACGCCCGCGCGCTCGTCGGGGAGGTCGATGCCGGTACGGCGGCCGAAGCCGAACTCCCGCGCCATCGCCTGGAGCGCCTCGACCGGCTTGCGCTTCTGCTCGACCAGGCCGTTGTCGCGGAACCACTCGTTGATCGCGAACTGGTAGTAGACCGTGTCGCAGGACTTCACCAGCGTCGTGTAGAGGCTGATCGTGCCCTCGCCGCGGCCCTCGAAGTTGCTCTTGTACGAGTTGCCGACCTTGAGCTTGCCGGGGCAGGAGTACGACCCGCCGAGCGGCGCCAGCCCGCCCTCGACCGCCGCCGCCGTCGACACCAGCTTGAACGTCGACCCGGGCGCGAAGCGGCCCTGCACCGCCCGCGACACCAGCGGGTCGCCGGCCTGCTCGCCGAACAGCCGCTCGTAGTCCTTCTTCGGGATCGGCACGCCGAACGCCGCCGGGTCGAACGTCGGGTTGCTGGCGAGGGCGACCACGCGGCCGTTCGTCACGTCGACCACGACCGCCGCGCCGGACGGGGCCGGCGAGAGCCGGCCGTGCGTGTCCGGCGGCCGGCGCCGCGCGTACGCCATCCAGTCGGCCAGCGCCTTCTCCGCCGCCTGCTGCACGCCCGTGTCGAGCGAGAGCACCAGGTCGTTGCCGGGCACCGCCTCCTGCGTCTCGACCACGCCGGTGACCCGGCCGAGCCTGTTGACGGCGACGGTCTGCAGCCCGGAGACGCCCTTGAGGTCGCGGTCGTAGACCTCCTCGACGCCGCCGCGGCCGACCAGGTCGCTCGCGTCGTAGCCGTTCTTGTACCGGCCCTTGCCGACCTCGTCGGCGGAGATGCGGCCGAGGTAGCCGAAGACGTGCGCGGCCAGCGTCCGTCGCGGGTACGCGCGGACGGCGACGGCCTTGGCCTCCACGCCCGGGAAGTCCTCCCGGTGCTCCATGATCCGGAACGCCACCTCCGGCGGCACGTCCTTCGCGACCGGGACGGGCTGGAGCGGGGAGCCGTTGTTGCAGACGGTGATGTGCTTCCTGCGCCGCTCCGCCGCGGACTCGCACGGCTTCACCTGCATGGCCAGCTCGTCGGCCGGGACCTTGATGAGCGCGGACAGCCGCTTGAGCATCGCGGCGCCCTTGTCCTTCTGGGTCGAGAGCTGGGCGTAGGAGATCGAGACGACGAGGCTGGTGCGGTTGGTGACCAGCTCGCGGCCGAGGTCGTCGAGGATCCGGCCGCGGGTGGCGGCCTCCACGATGGTGCCGCGGCCGTTGTCGGCGGCGATGCGCTCGTACTGCGCGCCCGCCAGGACCTGGAGGTACCAGAGCCGGCCGAACAGCGTGGCGACCAGGCTCAGGACCAGGAGCTGAAGGACGCCGAGCCGGAGCCGGGAGCGGTCACTCATCGAGCCTCTACAGACGGCTGACCGGGTCGTCGCCGCGGCTGCGCAACGCCGTCACGGCCGCGAACACGAACGGGGTGAGGACCACATCATAGAGACTCGTCAGCACCAGCGACCGGACGACCGGCTCCCCCGCGACCCGCGGGTCGCCGAGCAGCGCCGACAGTGCCGCGTACGCCAGCACCGCCGCCGCGGTGAGTCCGCCGACCACCGCCATCGGCGTGAACGTCGACAGCCGGTCGAAGTACGACCGGATCACGCCGGCCGCGTACCCCACCACGCAGAGCACGAGCGCGAGCAGCCCGACGGTGTGGCTGCCGAGCAGGTCCGCGACCAGCCCGGCGCCGAACCCGGCGCCCATGCCGACCGCCGGGCCGTCGGAGAGCGCGAAGCAGATCACCGCCACCAGCACCAGGTCCGGCTTCGCGCCGAGGAACGACAGCCGCGCCAGCACCGTCACCTGGAGCAGCAGCGCGGTGAACAGGCCGAGGACGACGACGGCGAGACGGTTGGCCGCCACGTCACGGCGTCCGCGTCGGCGACGGCGGCCCGAACGTCGGCGGCGCGGTCGGCGTGGCCGACGGCGACGGGGACGCGCTCGCGCAGGCCGGGGACGGCGCCGCGGACGCGGACGGCCGCGGCGAGGCGGACGGCGACGCGGGCGGGCACGGCGGCAGCGTCGGCGGCGGGGTGGTCGGCGGCGGCGTCGTGGGGCGCGGCGGGAGGACGGCGTTGCGCGGGTCCTTGCGCGGCGGCTGCACGACGACTCCGACGACGTCGAGCGCCGTGAACGTCACGAACGGCCGCACCGTGACCGTCCGCGTCAGCACCGAACGTTCCTTGCTCACGCTCGTCACGACGCCGATCGGCACGCCGGCGACGATGCCGCCCTGCACGCCGTTGCTGACGACCGCCTCGCCCTTCGTCACCTTCGCGCTCGGCGCGAGGAGCTGCATCTCCATCGGGTCCAGGCCGTTGCCGGTCACCGGACCGGTCGTGCCGTGGGCGGCGAGCCGCCCGATCACCGTGAACTCCGGGTCCACCGCGAGCAGCACCTGCGCCGTGAACGGCGCCACCGTCACGACCTTGCCGACCAGCCCGTCGCCGTTGACGACCGTCTGGTCCTCGCGCACGCCGTCGCGGCTGCCGCAGTCGAGCGTCGCCGTCCACTCGAAGTTGTCGGGGCCGACCGCGACGACCCGGCAGCGGACCGTCTTGTAGCCGCCGCGCGCGGTGAGGCCGTCGAGCCTGCGCAGCTCGTCGTTCTCCCGGCGCAGGTCGTCGACCTGGTGCAGCTCATTGCGCAGCCGGTCGTTCTCGGCGCGCAGCTTCTTCACCTCGTCGTTGAGGCCGCCGAGGTCGCCGAGCGTGGACAGCGCGTTGCCGATGGGGCGGACCACGCTGGTGACGGCGCGTTCGACCGGTCCGAAGACCGTCGCCGCGGCCGACCGCAGCGTGCGCAGGGCGCCGCCGTCGCCGGCCCGGTAGTCGACCGTGATCAGCGTGAACGACGTGAGGATGAGCAGCGCGAGGACGACCCGGACCCGGCGCGAGTCGCGGTACACGTGCCCTTAGTGCCGCGGCGAGGAGATCAGCACCTGGCGGAGCGCCTCGAACTCCTCGACGCACTTGCCGGAGCCCATCGCCACCGAGTGGAGCGGGTTGTCGGTGATGTGGATCGGCATGCCGGTCTCGTGCTTCAGCCGCTCGTCCAGGCCCTTGAGCAGCGCGCCGCCGCCGGTGAGCACGATGCCGCGGTCCATGACGTCGCCGGAGAGCTCGGGCGGGCACTTGTCGAGCGTCGTCTTCACGGCGTCGACGATGGCGTTGACCGGCTCCTCGATCGCCTTGCGGATCTCCTCGGCGCTGACCACGATCGTCTTCGGCAGGCCGGAGACCAGGTCGCGGCCGCGGATCTCCGCGTGCGGCTCGTCGGGCGCCGGGAACGCCGACCCGATCGCCATCTTGATCTCTTCCGCGGTGCGCTCGCCCAGCATGAGCGAGTACTCCTTCTTGACGTAGCTGATGATCGCGTTGTCCAGCTCGTCGCCGCCCACGCGGATGCTCTGGCTCGTCACGATGCCGCCGAGGCTGATGACCGCGACCTCGGTGGTGCCGCCCCCGATGTCAACGACCATGTTGCCGGTCGGCTCGTGCACGGGGAGCCCGGCGCCGATCGCGGCGGCCATCGGCTCCTCGATGATGTAGACCTTGCGCGCGCCCGCCTGGTAGCCGGCCTGCTCGACCGCCCGCTGCTCCACGCCGGTGATGCCGCTCGGGACACACACCACGACGCGCGGCTTGGCGAAGTGGCGGCGGCGGTGCACCTTCTGGATGAAGTAGCGCAGCATCCGCTCGGTCGTCTCGAAGTCGGCGATGACGCCGTCCTTCAACGGCCGGATCGCGACGATGTTGCCCGGCGTGCGGCCGATCATCCGCTTGGCCTCGGTGCCGACGGCGAGGATGCCCTTGTTGTTCGTGTTGATCGCGACGACGGACGGCTCGTTGAGCACGATGCCGCGGCCGCGGACGTAGACGAGGGTGTTGGCGGTACCGAGGTCGACGGCCATGTCTCGACCGAGGAACGACAGGCTGCTGGCTGCCATGGCGAAGAGAGTGACCTTCCAGGGGGAACGTGGCGAATGCCGACTCGCATGGTAGCCGAGCGGGCGGCGCGGGCGTTAATGGCCGCCGCTGCCCTCGCGGAGGGTGAGGGACCCGCCGCGCTGCGTGCTCACTGGCAGCGCGTCGCCGCCCGGAAGCGGGTGCTGACGGTGACGCAGAACGCCGTCGGCACGCCCGCCGGCGCCCGCACCATGCCCGTTGCCGCGGCGGCCATGCCCGTGGTCGTGGCGCCGACGTAGCCGTACACCTCGTGCGTGGTGCGATGCTCGACCCAGCAGCCGACGCCGACCTCGGTGGCCGGGTCGCTCGCGACGGCGTGCGCCGCCAGCAGGTACCGGACGGTGGACTCGTCCGCGACGCCGGGCGACACCACGCACTGGGCATACGCGCCACCGGCGAACGGCCCGTCGCGCACGACGAGCACGTGTGGCGCGTCCGCGCGGGCGGGCGCGGCGAGACCGGCGGTGACCAGCACCGCCGCGGTCACTGCTCTGCGCATGACTCCCCCGTCAGACGTCGAGCCAGAGGAACACCGCACCCGCGGCGTCGATCGTCCCCGCCGCCGCCACCTCGGTCTGCATCGTCCAGGTGCCGGGATCCAGCACCGTCCACCCGATGCTGAACGACGCGTGGTCCTGGCGCGGCTGCGCGTCGACGACGGCCGTGCCGTCCTCGCACTCGGGCAGCGACACGAGTGGCGGCCCGCCGCTGTAGTAGCAGCCGGAGGTGCGGGTGGTCGCGGTGAGCGGCGTGTTGAACCACAGGTAGCTCAGCGCATGCGTTCGCCGGGACAGCTCGTGGGTGTCCAGCGCCTCGTAGCGCGCGGTGGTCCTGGCCGCCGGCGCCGCCACCGCGGTGCGCAGGCCGAGGGGCGTCGCCGGCGCGAACGTCACGGTGCCCGGCCGCAGCCCCGGCAGCCGCAGCCGGACCGAGCCGGTGCCCGACCCGAGCAGCACGAGCCGGTACACGCCCGCGGGGAACGAGAACCCCTCGCCCGCGATCGGCCAGACGAGGTCGCGGGTGCCGTGGGCGGCCGGCAGGTGCAGCCCGACGACGCTCAGCGCGTGCGCGTCGGCGCGGGCGGGCAGCACCGCGAACCCGCGTATCCCGGAGCCGGAGACGGTGAGGTGCGGGTGGTAGAACTCGGCGGCGTTGCCGCCGGCGAGGAAGTCGACCCGCCGGTCGAACCGCACCAGCACCGAGCGCGCGCCGGTCCCGCGCAGCGTCACGTACTCCCGCGCCACCGGCACGCCGGCCGCGACGGCCGGGGCCAGCGGGAGGAGGCTGGGGAGCAGCAGCGCGAGGAGGAGCCGGCGCAGCCGCGGGCGGGGGGCGCGCACGTCCCCGCCGTCACGCACCCAGCACCACGCAGCTCTCGACCGGCTGGCGGGTGGCCGGGGAACCGTCGAGGTAGGCCGCGTTGGCGAGGACGCAGCCGTAGAGCGCGGGCGCGAGCCTCGGCACCGGCGCGGTGCTGCCGGTCGCGGCCTCCGGTCCCGGCAGGGTGATCCCGGTGTGGCCGTACTCGCTCAGGGTGCCGGTGGCGGGACGCAACGTGCAGATCACCGAGGTGGAGACCGGGACGACGCCGCTCGCGTGCGCGGTCGCGGCGTAGAGCACCGTGATGGTGTCGCCGAAGCTCTGCGACGGCAGCGTCGACCCGAACACGCACTGCGCCCGCACCGTGCGCAGGCCGGAGCCCTCGGTCACGGTCGCGATGCCCACCGCCCCCGCGCCGGCCGCGTGCGCGCCGCCCGCCGGCAGAAGTGAGAGCAGCGCCGCGGCCGCTGTCGCGGCGCGCGGAATTCGTCCGGCCATGTTCTCCCCGTTCCCCGTCGCCCGTTGCCGAGCGCGTCATACCGCCCGGAATGTGCGGTCCGGGGATGCTATCGACCCACCGCGGGGAATTGTCAAAATCGCGGGTGAGAAAGTCACCCGCCGTCAGAGAGCAGGGAAGAAGATGCCGATCTCGCGCTGGGCGGACTCGGGCGAGTCGGAGCCGTGGACGAGGTTCTGGCCGATCTCCAGCGCGTAGTCGCCGCGCAGCGAGCCGGGCGCCGACTTCACCGGGTCGGTGACGCCCATCAGCGTGCGCACCGCCTCGACCGCGCGCGGCCCCTCGACCACCAGCGCGACGAGCGGGCCGCCCGTGATGAAGTCGACCAGCTCGCCGAAGAACGGCCGCTCCCGATGCTCGCCGTAGTGCTCCTCCGCGGTCTCGCGGGACAGCGTGCGCAGCTCCATCGCGACGAGCGTGAGCCCCTTGCGCTCCAGCCGGGAGACGACCTCGCCGACGAGGCCGCGGCGGACGCCGTCGGGCTTGACGAGGACGAGGGTGCGCTCGGACACGGGGGGCTCCTTCGGAACGGTTCGGCTGCGGCGACGGACTCTAGCCGACCAGCAGGGTCCGGGCCTCGCCGACCGTGTAGAGCGAGCCGGTGACGAGCACGCCCGACGACGGCGACTCGTCGGCGAGCGCGACCGCCGCGTCGATGGCGTTCGGCAGCACCGGCTCGACGGTGACCCGGTCGGGCCCGAACACGTCGACCGCGACCCGTGCCAGGTCGTCCACCGGCAGGCCGCGCGGCGAGCGATTGCTCGTCACGACGACGTCGGAGAGGACGGGTTCGAGCAGCGAGAGCATCGCGTGCGCGTCCTTGTCGGCCAGCACCGCGACGACGCCGACCACCCGGTCGAACGCGAACGCCTCGCCCAGCGCGGTCACCAGCGCCGCCACGCCGCCCGGGTTGTGCGCGCCGTCGAGCAGCACCGTCGGGCTGCGGCGGACGACCTCGAGCCGGCCCGGCGAGTCGGCGAGCGCGAAGCCGGCCCGCACGGCGTCGACGTCCAGCGCCGCGGCCCCGCCGCCGAGGAACGACTCGACCGCCGCGAGCGCGCACGCGGCGTTGGACGCCTGGTGCGCGCCGTGCAGCGGCAGGAACACGTCCTCGTACAGCCCGCCGAGCCCCTGGATGCTCACGAGCTGCCCGCCGAGCGCGACCGACCGCGCGGTGACGCCGAAGTGGACGCCCTCGACGGCCAGCTCGGCGCCGACCTCGGCGGCGCGGCGCACCAGCACCTCGGCCGCCTCGACGGTCTGCACGCCCGAGATGACGCGCGCGCCCTCGTGCACGATGCCGGCCTTCTCGGTCGCGACCTCGGTCACGGTCGAGCCCAGCTCCGGGTGGTCGAGCGAGACGGGGGTGACGACGCAGGTGGCGGCGTGCAGGACGTTCGTGGCGTCCCACTGCCCGCCCATGCCCACCTCGACCACGGCGACGTCGACCGGCGCGTCGGCGAACGCCGCGTACGCCATCGCCGTGAGCGTCTCGAAGTACGTCACCCGCAGCGGGTGCCGCGAGTCGACCAGGTCGAGGTACGGCGCGACGTCGTCGTACGCCGCCGCGAACGCCGCCTCGTCCAGCGGCACGCCGTCGACGGCGATGCGTTCGCGGACGGTGGCGAGGTGCGGCGACGTGTACCGCCCCGGCCGCAGCCCGAAGCCGCGCAGCAGCGCGTCGACCATCCGCGTCGTCGACGTCTTGCCGTTGGTGCCGGTGAGGTGGATCGCCGGGTACGACCGCTGCGGCGAGCCGAGAAGGTCCATCACCTCGGTGATCCGGGTGATGTCCGGCTGCATCGCGAGGACCTCGTCGCGGCCCGGGATGCGTTGCGCGAGAGCGCGTTCCACCCGGGCGAACGCCTCCGCGGCGGTCTCCTCCGTCACTGCGCGGGCAGGGCGGCGAGCAGCGCGCGGAGCCGGTCGGCCTCGCCCTCGGCGTCGGCGAGCCGCTGCCGGGTCTCGGCGACGACGGCGGGCGGGGCCTTCTCCGCGAACGCCGCGTTGCCGAGCTTGCCGGACAGCTTCTTCGCCTCGGCCTCGTGGCCGGCGATCGCCTTGGTGAGCCGGGCGCGTTCGGCCGCGACGTCGACGGCGCCGGACAGGTCGAACGACACCTCCACGCCGGCCGCGGTGACCGTGGACCAGCCGTCACCGGCCTCGCCGGCGAGGTCGAGCCGGGCCAGCGACGCGAGCGCGGGGCCGTACGTCGCGGCGAACGCCTCGTCGGCGCGCACGACGGCGGGCAGCTTGGCGCTCGGCTTCACCTGCTGCTCGGCGCGGAACCGCCGCACCTCGGTGACCACGGCCTGCAGCCGCTCCACCTCGGCCTCGGCGGCGTCGTCGTGCCGCGCCGGGTCGGCGGCCGGCCACTCGGCGACGACGACGGAGTCGCCGCCGGTGAGCGACGGCCAGAGCGCGTCGGTGACGTACGGCACGACCGGGTGCAGCAGCCGCAGCAGCGTGTCGAACACGTGCCCGAGCACCGCTCGCGTCCGGGCGACCGCTGCCTCGTCGCCGCTCGCGAGCGGGATCTTCGCGAGCTCGAGGTACCAGTCGCAGAGCTCGTCCCACGCGAAGTGGTACAGCGTCTGCGACAGCGCGCCCCACTCGTACGCCTCGTACGACGCGTCCACCGCGGCCACGACGCGTTGCAGCCGCGACAGGATCCAGCGGTCCGGCCCGGTCAGCTCCTCCGCCGGCGGCAGCGGCGCGGCCGCGTCGGCGCCGGACAGCAGCGCGAAGCGGGTGGCGTTCCACAGCTTGTTGCAGAAGTTCCGCGCGCCCTCGACCCACTCGTCGGCGATCGCCGCGTCGGAGCCGGGGTTGGCGCCGCGGGCCAGCGCGAACCGCAGCGCGTCGGCGCCGTAGCGGTCCATGAACTCCAGGGGGTCGATGACGTTCCCCTTGGACTTGCTCATCTTCTGGCCCTTGCTGTCGCGGACCAGGCCGGTGATCGACACCGTGCGGAACGGCACGTCCGGCATCGCGTAGAGCCCGAACATCATCATCCGGGCCACCCAGAAGAAGATGATGTCGTAGCCCGTGACGAGCACGTCGGTCGGGTAGAAGCGGCGGAGCTCCGGCGTGTCGTCCGGCCAGCCGAGCGTCGAGAACGGCCACAGCGCCGACGAGAACCACGTGTCCAGCACGTCCTCGTCCTGCCGCAGCGCCGTGTCGCCGCAGTCGGGGCAGGCGCTCGGGTCGTCGACGGCGCAGACCTGGTGGCCGTTGGCGCAGTACCAGACGGGGATGCGGTGGCCCCACCAGAGCTGCCGGCTGATGCACCAGTCGTGCATGTGGTCGACCCAGTCGAAGTACGTCTTCTCCCAGGTCCGCGGCACGAACTCGGTCCGCCCCGCGCGCACCGCGTCGCCCGCCGCCTTCGCGAGCGGCTCGACCTTGACGAACCACTGCAACGACAGCCGCGGCTCGACCACCGTGTGGCAGCGCTGGCAGTGGCCGACGGCGTGGACGTACGGCCGCTTCTCGGCGACGACCAGCCCCTGCTCGGCGAGCGCCTCGCGCACCGCGCGCCGCGCCGCGAACCGGTCCAGGCCGCGGAACTGCTCGGGGACCGCGTCGTTCAGCGTCGCGTCGGGGTTGAGGATGTCGACCGCCGGCAGGCCGTGCCGCTGGGCGATCGCGAAGTCGTTGGGGTCGTGCGCGGGCGTCACCTTCACCGCGCCGGTGCCGAACTCCGGGTCCACGTGCTCGTCGGCCACGACCCGGATCTCCCGGCCGACCAGCGGCAGCGTGACCGTCGTGCCGACGAGGTGGCGGTACCGCTCGTCGTCCGGGTGCACCGCGACGGCGGTGTCGCCGAGCATCGTCTCGACGCGGGTCGTCGCCACCGTCAGCGGGCCGTACGCGATCGACACCAGCTCGCCGTCGACGTCCTTGTGCTCGACCTCGATGTCCGACAGCGCCGTCATGCAGCGCGGGCACCAGTTGATGATGCGTTCGGCCCGGTAGATCAGGCCGTCCTCGTAGAGCCGCGCGAAGATCGTGCGGACCGCGCGGGAGAGCCCCTCGTCCATCGTGAAGCGTTCGCGGCTCCAGTCGACGCCGGTGCCGAGTCGCCGCATCTGGCCGAGGATCTTGCCGCCGTACTCCTCCTTCCACCGCCACACCCGCTCGACGAACGCCTCCCGCCCCAGCGTGTGCCGGGTCTGGCCCTCCTCGCCGAGGTTGCGCTCGACGGCGTTCTGCGTGGCGATGCCGGCGTGGTCCATGCCGGGCAGCCAGAGCGCCTCGTACCCCTGCATCCGGCGGCGGCGGGTCAGCGCGTCCATCATCGTGTGCTGGAGCGCGTGGCCCATGTGCAGGCTGCCGGTGACGTTCGGCGGCGGGATGACGATGACGTACGGCGTCTTCTCGCTCGCCGCGTCCGCGCCGAAGTAGCCGCGGGCTACCCACGACTCGTACAGCCGCCCCTCGACGTCGTGCGGCAGGTACTCCTTCGGGAGGTCGGCGTTCGGCATGGCCGGGAGTCTACGGAGCGACGCGGGCGAGGCGCCTCCGGGTTAGCGGTAGGCGGCCATGGGGCGGCGGCGGCGTTGCTCGGGCGGCGGCTCGTCCAGGGCCTTCGCGGCCCGCAGCAGCGTGAACAGCCCGTCGACGGCCTCGTCGGCCGCCACGTCGTAGTCGACGACGACGCTCGGCGGCGCGCCGAGGTGCCCGATGACCGGGTGCTCGCCGTCCAGCGGCAGGAACGCCACCATCGGCTGCCCGAACCCCGGGTCGAACGTGTGCCCCGGCTCCAGCGGCTCCAGCGTCGTCGCTCGCACGGCGGCCAGGTGGCCGATGAGCTGCCCGGCGGCGCGGGTGCCGGCGTCCGGCACGTCGAGGGCGACCAGCTCCGGGTGCGCCCACTTCGCCATGCCGTGCGTGTGCAGCGTGGCGGTCCGCCCGTCGCCGGCCCAGGACGCGTGGATGGAGATGTGCGCGCGGGCGTCGAACGGCTTCGGCCGTCCCGGCCGCCCGAACCGCTTCGCCCACTCCTTCGCGGTCCAGACCCGCTCGGCGGTGAGGTCGACGACCGGCCCGTCCGCCCACCGGGCGAGCGCGCCGACGGCGCCGACCATGAACGCCACGGCGTCCGGGTACAGCGAGTCCTCGCGCGCCACCTCGACGGTGACGGCCTGCCGGTACAGGTGCGGCGTCGGGTACGCGCGCTTCGGGATCGGCGGCTCCCGCTCGAACGCCAGGGTCCGCAGCACCTCCAGCAGCGGCTCCCCCGCCGCCACCGCCCGCGCCGTCAGCGTCCACTCGGCCGGGTCCAGCGCGGGGACGTCGGCCGCCCGCAGCAGGTCGGCCGGCGGCTCGTCGTCCCGCGTCGTGAACACCGCGTACGAGGCATGTGCGTCCATCGCGCAGGACGCTACCCGAGCGCACAGAGGAGCGACGGGCGCGGGATCGGGTACCGCACCGGCGACTAAGGGAGCCCGCGCCAGCGGGCGGAACTAGCCGGTGCGGTAGCCGGTCGCGGGCCCGCCGCTGGCTGTGAGCGTCAGGCGGACTTCTCGCGGCGCTCGCGCTTGGGCGTCTCGCGCGGGGTGAGCGTCGGGAGGACCTTCTCCAGGACGACCTCGCGGGTGATGACACACTTCGCGACGTCCTTGCGGCTCGGGATGTCGTACATCACCGAGAGAAGAACTTCCTCCATGATCGCCCGCAGCCCGCGGGCGCCGGTGCCGCGCAGGATCGCCTGGTCGGCGACCGCCTCGAGCGCGTCCTCGGTGAACTCCAGCTCGACGCCGTCGAGCTCGAAGAGCTTGCGGTACTGCTTCACGAGCGCGTTGCGCGGCTCGGTGAGGATGCGGATCAGCGCGGTGCGGTCGAGGTTGTGCACGGAGGAGATGACCGGCAGGCGGCCGATGAACTCGGGGATCATGCCGTACTTCAGCAGGTCCTCCGGCATGACCTCGCCGAACACGTCGTTGGCATCGACCTCGCCCTTCGAGTGCAGGATCGCGCCGAAGCCGATGGACTTCTTGCCGATCCGGCCCTCGATGATCTTGTCCAGCCCGGCGAACGCGCCGCCCACGATGAACAGCACGTTCGTCGTGTCGATCTGGATGAACTCCTGGTGCGGGTGCTTGCGGCCGCCCTGCGGCGGCACCGACGCGGTGGTGCCCTCGAGGATCTTCAGCAACGCCTGCTGGACGCCCTCGCCGGACACGTCGCGGGTGATCGACGGGTTCTCGCTCTTGCGGGCGATCTTGTCGACCTCGTCGATGTAGATGATCCCGGTCTCGGCCTTCTTGACGTCGTAGTCGGCGGCCTGGATCAGCTTGAGCAGGATGTTCTCGACGTCCTCGCCGACGTAGCCGGCCTCGGTGAGGGCGGTGGCGTCGGCGATGGCGAACGGGACGTTGAGCATCTTGGCGAGCGTCTGCGCGAGCAGCGTCTTGCCGCAGCCGGTGGGGCCGAGCAGCAGGATGTTGCTCTTGGCGAGCTCGACGTCGCTCTTCTCGTTGCCGCCGGCCTGGACGCGCTTGTAGTGGTTGTAGACGGCGACCGAGAGGGTCTTCTTCGCCGAGTCCTGGCCGATGACGTAGCCGTCGAGGAACTCGTAGATCTCCTTCGGCTTGGGCAGCTCGTCCCACTTGAGCTCGCTCGCCTCGGAGAGCTCCTCCTCGATGATCTCGTTGCACAGGTCGATGCACTCGTCGCAGATGTACACGCCGGGACCCGCGATGAGCTTCTTGACCTGCTTCTGCGACTTGCCGCAGAACGAGCACTTCAGCAGGTCGCCGCCGTCGCCGATCCGCGCCACCGACCGTCACACCCTCTCGACAACCCCGACCGACGCCACGACGGTACCGCCATTTACGTCGGTTCGGGGACTGGTAGGTCTGAAGTTACCGCCGCGCCGTCATGCCGGGGTCGTGGCGAGACCGGCGAGCTTGCGCGTCGTGATCACCTCATCGATCAGGCCGTACTCGACCGCCTCGTGCGGGGTGAGGATCTTGTCCCGCTCGATGTCGGACCGGATCTGGTCCAGGTCGCGGCCCGTGTGCCGCGCCAGCATCTCCTCGAGCTGGCTGCGCATCCGCATGATCTCGCGCGCCTGGATCTCGATGTCGCTGGACTGGCCCTCGCCGCCGCCCGACGGCTGGTGGATGAGCACGCGGGAGTGCTCCAGCGCGTACCGCTTGCCCTTCGTGCCCGCCGAGAGGATCACGGCCGCCGCCGAGGCCGCCTGGCCCATGCAGATCGTCGAGATGTCCGGGCGGATGAACTGCATCGTGTCGTAGATCGCCGTCAGCGCCGTGAACGAGCCGCCCGGCGAGTTGATGTACAGGTGGATGTCGCGGTCCGGGTCCTCCGACTCCAGGTACAGGAGCTGGGCCATGACGTCGTTGGCCGACACGTCGTCGACCTGCACGGCCAGGAAGACGATCCGCTCCTTGAGCAGGCGGCTGTAGACGTCGGTGGCGTACTCCCCGCGGCTCGTCTTCTCGATGATGCCGGGGAGGATGTAACGCCCGGTGGGGGCGGGCAGCGGCTGGCTCATGTCGGTCCCTCTCAGCTCACCGGGCCGGCGGACGGGACCTGCTGGGCCCGCTGCACGACGTGGTCGACGAAGCCGTAGTCCTTCGCCTCGTCGGCGGTGAACCAGCGGTCGCGGTCGGAGTCCTTCTCGATCTGCTCGATCGGCTGGCCGGTGTGGAACGCGATCCGCTCGGCCATCTTGTGCTTGGTGTAGAGCATCTGCTCCGCCTGGATCGCGATGTCGCTCGCCGTGCCGCCGATCCCGCCGGACGGCTGGTGCATCATGATCCGCGCGTGCGGCAGGCTGTACCGCTTGCCCGGCGCGCCCGCGCAGAGCAGGAACTGGCCCATCGACGCGGCCAGGCCCAGCGCCACCGTCGCCACGTCGTTCTCGACGTACTGCATGGTGTCGTAGATCGCCATGCCGGCCGAGACGGAGCCGCCCGGCGAGTTGATGTACAGGAAGATGTCGCGCGTCGGGTCCTCCGCCGCCAGGAGCAGCAGCTGCGCGCAGATGACGTTGGCGATGGTGTCCTCGACGACCTGGCCGAGGAAGATGATGCGCTCCTTGAGCAGGCGGTTGAAGACCTGCTCGTCGGGGTTGGTGAACGCGTTCGGTGCGCGCATGACCGGCGTGATGATGCCGGGAGTGTCGATGCCGTTCATCGTCACCTGCTCGTCTCTCGTCGGAAGGTCACGTTCGACCCTAACGCGAGGGGGCGACAGAACGCGTCCCGCTCGGGCCGCGTTCGCCGTGGGCGTACGGGCGGGGTCGGCGGGGCGGCATACCGTTCGCGCTAGGGCGGCCTTCGGCCGCTTTAGTCGCGCGAACGGCACGCCGCCCCACCTCCCACGTCAGTGCGCGTGGTCGTGGCCCTCGTGGTCGTGGTCGTGGTCCTCGTGGCCCTCGGCGGCGACCTCGTCCAGCGTCGCCTCGAGGAGACTGGTGGACTGGGCGTCGTCGCGGAGGTCGGAGAGGTCGACCGGGGCGCCGTTGCTGTCGGTCACCGTGGCGGCCTCGAGGACCATCGCGAGCGCCTTGCCGCGGACGATCTCGGCCATCAACGCCGGGAGCTGGCCCTGGCGGACGAGGCGTTGCGCCAGGTCGTCGGGCGACAGCCCCGCGCGCTGGGCGCGGCGGACCACCTGGTCGGTCAGCTCGGTCTCCGAGACGCCGAGCTCCTCCTTGATGCCGATCGCGTCGAGGACGAGCTGCGCCTGGACGGCCTGCTCGGCGCCGCTGCGCGCGTCCGCCTCGAGCTCCTCGCGGGTCTGGCCGGAGTCGGCGAGGAACGCGTCCATGTCCATGCCGGCCTCGGCGACCTGCTCCTCCATCCGCCGCAGCCGCCACGACGTCTCCGCCTCGACCATCGACTCCGGCATGGGGACGGTGGTGCGTTCGAGCAGGACCTCGAGGACGCGGTCGCGCGCCTGCACACCCTGCTCCAGCCGGCGGATCCGCTCCATCCGGGTGCGGACGTCGTCGCGCAGCTCGGCGATCGTCTCGAACTCGCTCGCCGTCCTGGCGAACTCGTCGTCGAGCGCCGGGAGGTCCTTCTCCTTCACCGCCGTCACGGTCACGTGGAACGTCGCCGTGGTGCCGGCGTGCACCCCGTACTGGATCTCGGCGGTGAACGTCCGCTCGTCGCCGGCCGCCGCGCCCGTCACCGCCTCGTCCACACCGGTGATGAGCGAGTCCGAGCCGACCTCGTACGACAGCCCGGTCGCCTCCGACCCCTCGATCGGCTCGCCGTCGGGGGTGGTCGCGCGGATGTCGAGCAGGACGTAGTCGCCGGTGGCGGCGGGGCGTTCGACCGTCTTCAACGACGCGAACCGGTCGCGCAGCGAACCGAGCTGCGCGTCCACCTCCTCGTCCGGGACGGCGACGGCGTCGACCACGACCGGGAGGCCCTCGTACGGCGGCAGCTCGATGTCGGGCCGTACGTCGACGGTGGCGGTGAACGTCAGCGGCTGCCCGTCCGCGAACGACGTGAGGTCGACCTCCGGCTGGCCGATCGCCGCCACCTGGTTCTCGTCCACGGCCTCGCGGTACAGGCGCGGGAGGGCGTCGTTGAGCGCCTCCTCCAGCACGACGCCGCGACCGACGCGCTGGTCGAGGATGCGCGGGGGCACCTTGCCGGGGCGGAAGCCCTGCACCTTCACCTGCCGCGAGATGCGCTTGTACGCCGTGTCGATCGACGGCGCGAGCTCCTCGAACGGAACCTCGACGTTGAGCTTGACCCTCGTGGGCGAGAGGGTCTCGACGCTGGCCTTCACGGCGCTCCTGGCAGGGTGCTGCGGGGCGCGGCGGACACGCCCGGACGACAGGTGAAGGTGGAAGCGTACTGGTCGGGGCGGGGAGACTCGAACTCCCGATCTCGTGCACCCAAAGCACGCGCGCTAGCCACTACGCTACGCCCCGCGGCGCCTGCGCGAGTCTAGGGCGCCCGGCGCGGGCGTAGCTCAATGGTAGAGCTCCAGTCTTCCAAACTGGTGACGCGAGTTCGATTCTCGTCGCCCGCTCAGGACCGCCAGATCATCGCCAGGGCGCGGTCGTCGGTGGCGGCGGGGGCGACCGAGTCGATGAGCCGCGCGGCGCCGCCGCGGAACGTCGAGATGACCAGGCGGTTCGCCTCGCCGAGCAGCTTGTCGATGCCGAGCTCGAGGTCGCGGCCGGGCACCTCGACCAGGCCGTCGGTGAACAGCAGCAGCGCGTCGCCGGGGCGCAGCCGGCCGCGGACGGCGTTCCACGAGCCGTCGTCGAACAGCCCGAGCGCGCTGCCCTCCGCCGACGACAGCGACCAGACGCCCTTGCCGGCGTCGAACTGCGCGGCGGGCGGGTGCCCGGCGCTGTCGAGCAGGTAGTCGCCGGTCTCCAGGTCGATCGCGACGTGGATCGCGGTCGCGAACCCCTCCTCCCACGCCTGCCGCCGCAGGTACGAGTTGGCGGCGTGGAGGAACTGGTCGGCGGGGACGGCGCCGAGCAGCCCGCCGAGCGCGCCGGACAGGAGCAGCGCGCGGGTGCCGGCGTCGAGGCCCTTGCCGGAGACGTCGACGAGCGCGACCTCCAACGAGCGCCCGCCCGCGGTGCGCGCGGAGACGAGGAAGTCGCCGCCGAAGCCGGCGCCGCCGGCGGAGCGCTGCTCCAGCTCCCAGCTCCACCCGGCGGGCAGCGCGGGGAGCTCGCCCTGGACGCGGAGGCGTTCGCGCAGCTCGACCAGCATGCTCTCGCCGCGCAGGCCGCTGACGCCGAGGCGTTCGCGGCTGGAGACGAGCAGGTACGAGACCCCGGCGACGGCCAGCAGCAGCACGAACGTCGCCGGGCGGACGCCGAGGGACCCGCGCCGGGCGAGCACGACCAGCACCCCCGCGAACGCCGCCAGCGCGACGATCGCGATGTCGCGGCGGCGGGCGAGGAGCAGCCCGCCGGCGAGGACGGGGAGGGTGAGCAGCGACGGCGGCACCCACCGCAGGTCGCCCACGCAGGACAGCACCGCGAGCAGGGTCACCAGGGCGAGCAGCCCGGGCAGCGCGAGCGTGGTGGCGGTCGCCCCCGCACGGCGCGCGCGCAGGGTCGCCGAGGAGGCTGGGCTCAGCATCACCTGTCCATACGGTCACAAGAGTCGCACCGCGGTCAAACCGCCGATTGCGGGTGCCCGGGTTTGGGGGGACCCGCAGCGGGCAATGCCACCATGTCTGTGTGTCACCGCACGGCTACTGTTGCCTGTCCTCATCCATGCACGAACGAGCGCCCGGTTCGGGGAGATGACCAGCCAAGCCCGCCTCGCGCTGCGCCCGGTGCCGGCCAGTGCCGCCGACGCTCGCGCGTTCGTCGACCGCACCCTCGGGGAGTGGGGCTGCGACGAGCTGCTGGACGCGGCGCGGCTGCTGGTGAGCGAGCTGGTCACCAACGCCGTCCTCCACGCCCGGACCGAGATCGAGCTGCTGCTCCACGCGCGCGGCACCGGCGTACGGATCGCCGTCCGCGACCGCAGCCCGGCGACGCCGGTGGTGCGCCACTACGAGGACGAGGCGATGACCGGCCGCGGGCTGGCGCTGGTGGAGGAGCTGGCGGCGCAGTGGGGCGTCGACGCGCACGAGGACGGCAAGACGGTGTGGTTCGAGCTGGACGAGCAGCCGCCCCGGCGGTGAGCCGCCGTCCGGGGCGAGCCGCCTGACGCGGCACCGCCAGGCGTGGTACGACCTCCCGCATGCCGGTCGAGGTCCGCACGATCACCGAGCCGGAGATCCCGGCGCTGCAGCACCAGGTGGAGACGGCGTTCGGCGCCGACCCCGACCCGGACGAGCTGGCGGCGTGGCGCCCGCTGATCGAGCCGGACCGCACGCTCGGCGCGTTCGACGGCGGCGACCTGGTCGGAACGGCGGCGGCGTTCACGTTCGACATGACGGTGCCGGGCGGGCCGGTGCCCGCGGCCGGCGTGACGGGCGTGGGCGTGCGCGCGACGCACCGCCGCCAGGGCATCCTCACCGCGCTGATGCGCCGGCAGCTCGCGGACGTGCCGGAGGCGTTCGCGACGCTGTGGGCGAGCGAGCAGGCGATCTACGGCCGGTACGGCTACGGCGTCGCGAGCCGCCGCCTGCACACGACGATCCAGGCGCACGACCCGCCGCTGCTCGGTCCGCCGCCGGCCGGGCGGGTCCGGCTGGTGGACCTCCCGGAGATGGCGGCGCTGGCGCCGCCGCTCTACGACGCGGTCCGGGGCGACCGCCCGGGCATGGTGAGCCGGTCGCCGCGGCGGTGGTCGACGCGGCTGTCCGACCTGCCGAACCACCGGGCCGGCGCCTCCGCGCAGCGCAACGCCGTCTACGAGCGCGACGGCGAGCCGCGCGGCTACGCGTGGTACCGGCTCAAGGCCGACTGGGCCGACACCCGCCCGAACGGCGCCGTCCGCGTCAAGGAGGTCGTCGCGCTCGACGCCGACGCGCACGTGGGGCTGTGGCGGTACCTGCTGGGCATCGACCTGATGCGGTCGGTGACGTGGGACGTCATGCCGGTCGACGACCCGGTGCCGCACCGGCTGGCCGACCAGCGGCTGGCGCGGATGGTGGTCGGCGACGGCCTGCACGTCCGGCCGCTCGACGTGCCGCGGCTGCTCGCCGGGCGGGCGTACCTCGGGAGCGGGCGCGTGGTGCTCGACGTCGTGGACGACGCCGGCTACGCGGCCGGCCGGTACGCGCTGGACGCGTCACCCGACGGCGCGACGTGCGAACGCACGACGCAGAGCGCCGACCTGGCGCTGTCGGCGGTGGAGCTCGGCGCGGTGTACCTCGGCGACACGCCGTTGCGCACGCTGCACGAGGCGGGGCGGGTGGACGAGCACACGCCGGGCGCGGTCGTCCGCGCCTCGCGGCTGCTCGCGTGGGACCGCCCGGCCTGGTGCGCGGAGATCTTCTAGCCGCGCTGGCACTCCGGGCACCAGTAGATCGTCCGGGCCCCGAGGTCCCCCGACCGGACCGGCGTGCCGCAACGCCGGCACGGCAGGTCGGTGCGCCGCCACAGGTAGTGCCGGTCCGCGTCGCTCGGCCGCCCGCCGCGCCGGTCGCGGTCGGCCGGCTCGGTCGTGACGATCCGGCCGAGCCGGACGCCGGTGCGCAGCATCCGCGCCAGCGTGTCCCACAGCGCGTCGAACTCCTCGCGCGTCAGCGTCCGCGCCGGCCGGTGCGGGTCGATGCCGAGGACGTAGAGCGCCTCGGCCCGGTACACGTTGCCGATGCCGGCTATCGCCGACTGGTCGAGCAGCAGCGCGGCGATCGGGGTGTCGCGGCGGGACACCTTGCGCCAGAGGCGTTCGCGGTCGGCCTTCGGGTCGAGCGGGTCCGGGCCGAGCCGGTCGAGGATCGCGTCGCGCTCCGCGCGGCCGATGCGCTCGCAGACGGTGGGCCCGCGCAGGTCGACCAGCACGTCGTCCGTCGCCATGCGCAGCCGGACCGCGCCGCGCGGCGCGGGGAACGGCCGCTCGTGCTCCTCGAACACGCCGTAGATGCCGAGGTGCACGTGCACGACGTCGGGCCCGAACTCGTAGAACAGGTGCTTGCCGTACGGCCGCACCCGGTCCAGCACCCGCCCGTCCAGCGCCGCCGCGTCGGACGCGAAGCGGCCCTGCGGGCTGGACAGCCGCAACGCCCGCCGCGCGAGCAGCGCGTTGTGCCGCCGGGCGAGCCGGTGGATCGTGTGACCCTCGGGCATGACGCGATCCTCGCAGGAGGCACGGTGGCGGGCGGGAAGAAGGGCGGCGCGAAGCCGGACCGCGGCACGGCGAATCTCGCCGGCGGCGGCCCGTCGATCGTCGGCGTGGTTGGCGCGATGCGCGCCCGCGACGTGTCCCGCATCCGCCCGGCCGACGAGGCGCGCGCGGAGCGGACCGTGGTGGTCCGCCGCCGCCCGCCGGAGCCGGAGCAGCGTTAGCGGGACGTCTCGTACGCGCCGATCTGGCCGATGCGCCGGACGTGCCGGTCGTCGCCGCTGAACGCCGTCCCGAGGAACGTCCGCACGACCTCGACCGCCTCGTCCGGCGAGAGGAACCGGGCGCCGAGCGAGCAGACGTTGGCGTCGTTGTGCTCGCGGGCGAGCCGAGCGATCTCGGTCGACCAGCAGAGCGCGGCGCGCGCGCCGGGGACCTTGTTGGCGGCGATCTGCTCACCGTTGCCGCTGCCGCCGAGGACGACCGCGAACGCCCCCTCCGCGACCGCGTCCCGCGCCGCCGCGATGCAGAACGACGGGTAATCGTCCTCCGCGTCGTAGGCGAACGCGCCGCGGTCGGCGACGTCGTGGCCGTCGGCCGCGAGGACGGCGCGCAGGTGCTCCTTGAGCTCGTAGCCGGCGTGGTCGGTGCCGAGGAAGACGCGCATCTACTCCTGCCAGGGGATCGGGCGGACGGTGCCGCCGTCGACGGCGTAGAGGACGACGTCCACGGCGCCGTCGTGAAGGTACCGGTCGTCCACCAGGCCCATGAACCGCCACTTCCCGTCGCGCGGCCCGGGCACCACCGCGGCGCCGCCGGCGAACGTCCCGTCGACCGCGATCGCGAACCACGTGGACCCGCCCGCGGGGGCGCGGTCGAGGTCGCCGCGGACCATCGCGGGGACGCTCTCGGCGCCGAGCCGGACGTGCGCGAGGTCGATGCCGTCGGCGAGCGTCGCGCGCACCGCCGCGGGCGGGCCGACGGCGGGCGACCCGGCCGCCCCGACGCGGCGGCCGACCAGTGACCGGACGGCCTTCGGCACGAACAGCCCGCGCTGCCCGAGCGCCGGCGTCACGACGCGCGGCGCGATGCCGTGCCGCGTCGCGGGGCGGAACCGCGCGGCGTCGATCTCCCGCCGCTCCCCCGGCACGTCGTACCAGTACTTGCGGTCGCCGGTGCGCGGCGGGCCGAGCAGCGAGACGCCGTCCACCGGCCACGGCACGTCGAGGTCGAGCACGTCGGCGATCGTGGGCAGGAGGTCGACGTGCTGCTCGTTGCGCGGGTCGACCCGGCCGTGCCGCTGGCCCGGCGTCTTCACGAACAGCGGCACCCAGGCCAGGTCGCTCGCGGTGGCGTCCTCGAGGGAGCGCCAGTGGGCACCGGGCGCGAGGCCCTCGCCGTGGTCGGCGGTGACGACGAGCAGCGCGTCGTCGAACAGCGACGACGCGTGCATCCGGTCGAGCAGCGCGTCGACGAGGCCGTCGGTGTACGCGAGCTGGAGCAGCAGGCGTTGCCGGGCGAGCGCGGCGAGCACCGGGTCGTTCGCGAGCAGCCGGGACGGCCCCTCCGGCTGCGGCGGGAGGACGTGCGCGAGCGGGATCGTGTCGTAGCGGCGGCCGGACGGCAGGTACCGCCACGGCCCGTGCGGCAGCAGCAGGTGCAGGAAGCTCAACGTCGGCCGGTCGCTCGCCCGCAGCCCGTCGAGGAACGCCGTGAAGCGCTCCGGCTGGCTCTCCTTCGCCTCGCCCATCCGGAACCCCGGCGACGCGCCGGCCGGCGGCTCCGAACGCTCCTCGTACGCGCCGCCGATCTCCTCGCGGGCCGGGTACGGCGACACCAGCTCGCGCGCGACGCCGGCCGTGTCGCGCAGCAACGGCGCCAGGCCGGTCGCGCGCCCGGCCGGCGTGCCGGAGCAGACCGAGGGCGGGCAGAGCTGCGCGACGGACTCGTACGCGTGCACGTCGTAGCTCGGCGCGAGCAGCGTGAACAGGTTGTCCGGGTACTCCGTGTACGACGGCGCGACCGCGCGCCGCGGGTAGCGGCCGGTGAGCATCGCCGGCGCCGCGTACGGCGTCCACCCGCTGACGCCGGTCGCGTCCGGGTACCACGTCGTCTCGCGGGCGAGCCGCGCGAAGCCGGGGAACAGCCGCCCGTCGACCTGCCCGTGCTCGTCCAGCAGCGCGCGCAGCGGGAACTCGTCGAGGAACACGAACACCACCGGCGGCCGCTTCGCCGCGACCGCGCGACCGGACGCGCCGTGCGCGGCCGGCCGCAGCAGCGCGCCGGCGGGCGTCGTCGCGACGAACAGCAGCGCGAACACCAGCGGCGCCGGCGTCGCGACCACGAGCACCTGCCGGAACGTACGGGAGCGCGCGGCGAGCACCGCCAGCGCCGCGCCGGCGGCCACGGCGGCGGCCGCGAGAACCGCTCCGGTGGCGAGGTGCAGGTCCTTGCCCGCCTGCACCGCGACCACCGCGAGCAGCCCGCCGGTGAACGCGTGGTGCAGCCCGCGCTGCACCCGCCCGCCGAGCCGCCACGCCGCCTGCTCCACGCCCCAGAGCAGCAGCGGCGGGCCGAGCGCGACGAGCAGCAGCAACGCCGCCAGGTCGGCGGGCGTCGCCCGCCGGTAGAGGAACAGGTCCGGGCTGCGGCCGGTCACGTCGAGCAGCGGCTGCGCGATCGCGAACGCCGTCAGCGCCAGCAGCTCGGCGAGCCGCCGCGCGCCGGAGCGTCCCGGCGGCGTCAACCCCAGCGCACCGGGTGCAGGGTCGATCCGTCGACGGCGTAGAGCGCGACGTCGTTGGCGCCGTTGCGCAGCGCCTTGTCGGAGAACAGGCCGAGGAACCGCCACTTCCCGTCGCCGCCGGGGACGGCCGCGACCGAGCCGGCGATGGTGCCGTTGACCGACACCGCCCACCACGTCGAGGAGCCGGACAGCGGCGGGTCGACACGGCCCCAGAGCATCGCCGGGACCTTGCCCGACCTGAGGTCCACGCGGGTCAGGTCGGTCCTCACGTTCTCGGCGAGGATCGCGCGCGCCGGCGACGCCGAGCCGATCGCGAACGACGACACCTTCCGCCCGACCACGCCCCGCAACGGCCCCGAGGCGAACAGCCCGGGCACCCCGAGCTCCGGCCGGGCCAGCTCGGGCGCCAGGCCCTTCGCGACGGTCGGCAGCCACCGCGCCGGGTCGATGTGCTGCGGCTTGCCCGGGTCGTCGAACCACGTGCGGTCGGTGGTGGTGCGGGCCCGCCCGAGCATCGACTGCCCGTCCACGTGCCACGGGATCTTCACGTCGAGCACGTCGGCGATGGTGGGCAGGATGTCGACCTGCTGCTCGTTGCGGCGGTCGACCTTCGGCGCGCGCTGGTGCGGCGTCTTCACGAACAGCGGCACCCAGGCGAGCTCGGCCGGGTTGTTCGCCGACAGGCGGCGGGACCGGCTGCGCGGGAACAACCCGCTGCCGTGGTCTGCGGTGACGATGACGAGCGCGTCGTCGTACAGCCCGGTCTTCTTGAGCTTGGCGACCATCTCGCCGATCAGCGTGTCGGTGTACGCGGTCTGGAGCAGCAGCCGCTCGCGGCCGATCGCCGACAGCGCGGGGTCGCTGGACAGGGTGCCGCGCTTCGGCTCGCCGGGCAGCGGGGGGACGAAGGAGAACGGCGGCGAGTCGTACGTGTTGCCGTCCGGCAGGTACCGCCACGGCCCGTGCGGCAGCAGCAGGTGCAGGAAGTGCAGCGCCGGGCGCTCCGTCGGCTTGAGGCCGTCGAGGAACGACGTGAACCGCTCCGGCTGGTTCTTCTTGATCTCGGCGAAGCGGAAGTCGGCCTTCTGCGCCGGCTGCCCCTCGCCCGCCGCGCGCGCGGCGTCGACGGTCGCGTCGACGAACTGCTCGGACGGGTTCGACGTCGCCCTGTTCGGCGACACGATCTGCCGCGTCACCTTCAGCGTGTCGTCCAGGATCGGCTTCAGCCCGGTGGGGCGGCCGGCGGGCGTGCCGGTGCAGAGGTTCGGCGGGCAGAGCTGCGCGATCGTCTCGTACGCCTTGATGTCGTACGTGCCGCCGAGCAGCGTGAAGAGGTTCTGCGGGTACTTCACGTACGACGGCGCGTAGGCGTGCTCGGGGTAGCGGCCGGAGAGCATCGCCGGGGCGGCGAACGGCGTCCACCCGCTGACGCCGGTGGCGTTCGGGTACCACGTCGAGGAGCCGGCCAGCTCGGCGAAGTGCGGGAACAGCCGCTTGTCGACCTGCCCCTTGTCGTCCAGCAGCGCGCGCAGCGGGAACTCGTCGAGGAAGACGAACACCACCGGCGGCCGGTTGGCGGCGGCCGCGCGCACGCCGCCGGTCGTGCCGCCGCCGCGCGCCAGCGCCCCGGCGGGCGCGGTGAGGACGAAGAGCAGCGCGAACACCAGCGGCGCCGGCGTCGCCACCACGAGCACCTGCCGGAACGTCGCCGACCGCGCCGCCAGGACCGCGAGGCCGATGCCGAGCAGCGCCGCGAGCACCGCGAGCGGCACGCCGTGCATCAGCCCGAGGTGCTTGCCGACCTGCACGAGCAGCACGCCGAACAGCCCGGCGAGGAACCCCAGGTGCAGCGCGCGGGCGGCCGTCTTGCTGACCGCGCCGACGACGACCTCGACCAGCCAGAGGGCGAGCGGCGGCGCCAGCACGACGAGCAGCAGCAGCATTCGGATGTCGCTCGGCGTCGTGCGCCGGTACAGGAAGAAGTCGGGGCTGCGGCCGGTCACGTCGAGCACCGGCTGCGCCAGCGCGAACCCGGTCAGCGCGAGCAGCTCGGCCAGCCGCCGGAACGCGCCCGCCGGCTTCCTGGCCGGCTTCGCCTCCTCCGGTGGCGGCGCCGCGAGCGGCGGGCCGGCCGGGCCGGACGGCGCGTCAGCCACGCGGCGTCACCAGGTACAGCGTCCGGGTGCCGCTCGGCAGCCGCTCCTCCCGCTCCACGTCGAACCGCTCCTTGAGCAGCCGCTCGAACACCTCGACGCGGTAGTCGGGGAACAGCCCCTCCGGCTTGTTCGACAGCAGCCGCTTCGTCATCGGGTCGTCGGTGTGCACGAACTCCACGACCGTCCGCGCGCCCATCGCGTGCAGCCAGTCCACGATCGCCGGGAGCGGGACGTTGGCGGTGATCGCGATGTGGTGCAGCAGCGCGAGCGCGAGCACCGCGTCCGGCTGCGTGCGGTCGAAGAACGGGCGGCGCTCGGTGCCGCGCCAGCCGATGCCCGGCGACGGGTCGGTGAGGTCCATGACGAGCGGCAGGATGCGGGTGTCGCCGTCGCGGCGCAGCGCGCGGTACAGGGCGTCGATCGTCGCCTCGTCGCCGTCGACCGCGACCACCGTCTCCGCGTGCCGCGCGGCGATCCGCGAGTACGTGCCGTCGTTGCAGCCGAGGTCCCACACCAGGCCCGGCGACCGACCGGCCAGCGCCGCGTCGACGAACCGCTCCTTCGCCGAGCGGTCCTCGTCGGTGTAGGTGTTGGTCTCCTGGTAGGTCTTCCAGTGGCTGTCGCCGGCGGTCCAGCGCAGCCCCGCGACGAGCTTGCGCAGCGACGTCGCCGTGGCCTTGGTGAGGTCGGCGGTGAAGCCGGCCTTCTCCAGGTCCTGGCCGACCTGCCGCGAGCCGCGCGCGCCGCCGGCGAAGCGGTTCTCGATCGCCGAGTGCAGCAGCACGTTGCGCAGCACGCCCGCGCGGAACGCGTCGCGCCCGGACATGACGTTGCGGATCTGGCGCGGCTCGATGCCGTTGACCTGGCCGCGCAGGAACGGCCGGAACGACACGTCCTTGTGCGCCTGCAGCAGCAGCGGGAACAGGAACGTCTGGCAGAACTGCCGGTACCCCGGCCACGGCCCGCCGCTCGACCGCTGGAAGCTCGGCACGTCGATGAACACCGGGCGCGACCCGCGCCACTGGACGTTGTAGGCGTAGCCGTCCTTCATCGACAGCCCCGCGCCGAGCGCGTCGAGCAGCAGGTCGAGGTGCAGCAGCGCCGCGTCCTGGAGCTGGCTGAACGTCCACTCGTACGGGTAGCTCACGAACGGCACCCGCTCGTGGCGCAGCACCACCGGCCAGTCGCGCCCCTCCGGCACCAGCCCGGCCGCGTCGGCGACCGCCTCGGTGCGCACGATCCGGCCCGTCTCGACGGCCTTGCCGAAGAACGGCGCCGCCTCCAGCGCCGCCCAGTCGGCGGCCGCGTCGCTGTCGAGCCCGCGCAGCACGTCGCCCCCCGCGTAGAACACGGTGGACGACGGGTCCCGGAACGACGCCGGGTCGAACGCGCGGCTGGTGTCGGCCGCGCCCACTACCGCTGCTGCTCGGTGGTCGCGTCCGGCGCCGGCACCTCGGTGGCGGTCGGCATGCTGCCCTTGCGGCGCAGCGGCGACTTCACCTTGGACCAGACCATCCGGCCCACGACGGCGGCGCCCGCGGCACCGCCGACCACCGCGGAGGCGATCATGCTGCCGGTGTTGGAGTCGAGGTACACGCGCGTGCCTTCCGTCGGGAGCGAAACGCCGGGATTCTACGGGGCGGCTAGAGCTGGATCGACTTGACCTCGAGGAACTCCTCGAGGCCGAACGTGCCGAGCTCGCGGCCGTTGCCGGACTGCTTGTAGCCGCCGAACGGCGCGAGCGGGTTGAAGCGGGCGCCGTTGACGTCCACCTGGCCGGTGCGCATCCGCCGCGCGAACGCCTTGGCGCGCTCCGCGTCGCCCGACCAGACGCCGCCGGAGAGGCCGTAGACGCTGTCGTTGGCGATGCGGACGGCGTCCTCCTCGTCGTCGTACGGGAGGATCGCGAGGACCGGCCCGAAGATCTCCTCGCGGGCGATCGTCATCTCCGGCGTCACGTCCGCGAACACCGTCGGGCGGACGTAGTAGCCCGGCCCCTCGACCGGCTCGGCGCCGCCGGTGACGAGCGTCGCGCCCTCCTCGATCCCCTGGCGCACGTAGCCGAGCACGCGCTCGCGCTGCACGTCCGAGACGAGCGGCCCGAGGCGGGTGTCCGGCGACGTCGGGTCCGCCGGCAGGTACGCCTCCGCCGCCGCGCGCGCCTGCTCGACCACCTCGGCCTGCCGGTCGCGCGGGACCAGGAGGCGGGTCAGCGCGCTGCACGTCTGGCCGGCGTTCTGGAACGCCTGCGCCACGGCGATCTTGCCGATCTTGGAGAAGTCCGCGTCGTCCAGGACGACGTTGGCGCTCTTGCCGCCGAGCTCCAGCGCGACCCGCTTGATGGTCTGCGCGGCCAGCTCCGACACGCGCCTGCCGGCGCGGGTCGAGCCGGTGAACGACACCATGTCGACCTCGGGGTGGCTCGCGATCGCCTCGCCCACGACCGGGCCGGTGCCGGTGACCAGGTTGAACACGCCCGCCGGCAGCCCCACCTCGTGGCAGACGTCGGCGAGGAGGAACGCGCTGAACGGCGCCACCTCGCTCGGCTTCAGCACCACCGTGCAGCCCGCGGCCAGCGCCGGCGCGACCTTGTTGACGATCTGGTGCAGCGGGTAGTTCCACGGCGTGATCGCGCCGACGACGCCGACCGGCTCGCGGACGACCAGCGAGTTGCCGATCGTCTCCTCGAACGCGTAGTCCGCGACGAGCTGCGCGTACGTCCCCATCACCGTGACCGGCAGCCCGGCCTGGACCGCCTGCGCGAACCGCGCCGGCGAGCCCATCTCCTCGGTGATGGTCCGCGCGATCTCCTCGGCGCGAGCCGACAGCGCCTCGTGCAGCCGGGTCAGGAACTTCGCGCGCTCCTCGACGCTCGTCCGCGACCAGCCGTCGAACGCCGCCCGCGCGGCGCGGACCGCGCGGTCCACGTCGTCCGCCGTGCCCTCCGCGATCCGGCCGATCACCTGCTCGGTCGCCGGGTTGACGACGTCGATCGTCGCCGTGCCCGTCGACGGCACCCAGGCGCCGTCGACGTAGAGCTGGGTCCGGTCCTGCACTGGAGGTCCTCCGTCAGCCGTTGTGGGGCCAGTCGGCGTGCGCGCCCGGGTGGGGCAGGTGCTCGCCGATGGAGCCGGGGTGGTCGGTGTCGAGGTGGTCGCGGAGCTCGTTCTCGTCCGGGAAACGCAGCTCGCACTCCGGGCACTGGTGCACGCTCATGCCGCCAGTGTCACACCGGCGCGCCCCGCCGCAAACTCCGCGCGGCCGTCCCCGCGCGCCGGGGTCAGCGCCAGCCGTAGTGGGCGCGCAGCGTGGCCGCGACGTAGTCGAACCGCGCGCGGTCCAGCGCGGCCCCCTCGCGGCGGATCTCGTTGTCGCGCATCCGCAGCACCCGGTCCATCCGGATCCAGCTCGGCCGGTTCCTGCGGTCCCACGGCCCCGGTCCCAGCCGCAGCCAGCCCGGCCGGCCGTCGCGGGCGGCGTTGCTCGACAGGTACAGCCCGAGGACGGTGCGGCCCTCGCGGCCGACGACGAGCACCGGCCGGTCCTTCCCCGCCTCCGGCCGGTCCTCGAACGCCACCCAGGCCCACACGATCTCGCCCGGGTCGGCGCGGTCGTTCGCGTGCGGCGAGTAGACGAGCAGCCGGTCCCGGCGGACGAGGCGGACCAGGCCGCGCGCCGCGCGCTTCAGCACGTCAGGCCGTCCGCAGCAACGCCGGGAGGTCGGCGTGGTCGCCGACGACGTGGTGGCCCTCGGGCTCCGGCTGCGAGTCGTCGTCGTGGATGCCGTGGTAGCGGATCGCGGTCATGCCCATCGCGATCGCGCCGGCGACGTCGGTGCGGCGCAGGTCGCCGACGTGCGCCGTCCGCCCCGGCACGGCGCCGAGCCCCGCCAGCGCGTGCTCGAAGATCTCCCGCGCCGGCTTGTAGTGGCCGACCTCGTCGGAGAACGACCAGTGGTCGAACAGCTCCAGCACCCCGTGCCGGTCCAGGTGCGCGCGCAGCGCCGGCGACGGCGTCATGCCGACGTCGCAGACGATGCCGAGCCGCAGCCCCGCGGCCTTCAACGCCCGCAGCGCCGGGGCGGCGTTCGGCGCGAGGTGGATCTCGGCGTCGTCGGCGGCGCGGCCGAACGCCTCGACCAGCGCGTCGCGCACGTCGCCCGGCACCGTGAAGCCGAGGTCCTCGAGGATCTCCTCCGCCGCCTCCGCGTAGGCGAACTGCTCCCCCGCCGTCCACCGCGCCACGAAGCGTTCCCAGGAGGCGTCGAACGCCCGGTCCAGCCGCTCACGCTCGACGCCGAACCCCGCCTCCTCCAGCAGCCCGCTCCACGCCGCCAGCCGCCGCCCGCGCAGGTGCCCGCGGTCCTCGAAGCAGAGCGTGTTCCAGAAGTCGAACGTCACCGCCTCGATCATGCGACGCGCGGGTCCCGGTCGCGGCTGCGCTTCAGCTCGAAGAAGCCGTCGGTGCCGAGCACCAGCCGGACGCCGTCCCAGAGCCGCCCCGCCTCCTCGCCGCGCGGGATCGGCGTCACGACCGGCCCGAAGATCGCGCTGCCCTCGAACGCCAGGATCGGCGTCCCGACGTCGGTGCCGACGAGCGCGACCCCCTCGTCGTGCTCGGCGCGCACGACGGCGTCGTACGCCTCGTCGCCGGCGGCGTCCATGGCGTTCGCGCCGGCTCCGGCGCGGCTCAGGGCCTCGCGCAGCAGGTCGTCGCCGCGTTCGTGCCGCTCGACGTGCAGCAGCGTGCCGACCTCCGTGTAGAGGCGGGCGGTGTCGGCGCCGCCCTCCCGCGCCTTCGCGATCACGCGCTGCGCCCGCAGCCCGAACGTGTGCCCGTGCGCCTTCGCGGGGTCGTAGCCGGGGGTGCCCTCGTTGAGGAACCGCAGGCACATGAGCCTCCAGTCGACGGTGACGTCGCGCACCGCCGTCACCTCGTGCATCCACCGGCTGGTGATCCACGCCCACGGGCACACCGGGTCGAACCAGAACCGCACCTCGACCGTCACGTCCACAGCCTCTCTTCCCTCGTCCACGGCGCCGCGCCCGCCCGGCACCCTGTCACGCATCCGTGGGAGGATTCTCCGCATGTCGGCTCAGAACCTCACCCGCGACGAGGCCCGCGCGCGGGCCTCGATCATCCGGGACGCCTCGTACGACGTCACGCTGGACCTCACCGCGGGCGAGGTGACCTACACCTCGACGACCGTTGCGCGGTTCTCCTGCACCGAGCCGGGCGCGGAGACGTTCGTCGACCTCATCGCGCCGACGGTCCAGTCGATCACCCTCAACGGCGTGCCCGTCGCGCCGGACGAGGCGTTCGACGGCGACCGGATCCGCCTCACCGGCCTCGCCGAGACCAACGAGCTCGTGGTCGTCGCGGACTGCGCCTACATGCACACCGGCGTCGGCCTGCACCGCTTCGTCGACCCGGTCGACAAGCAGGTCTACCTCTACACGCAGTTCGAGACGTTCGACGCGCACCGCGTCTACGCGTGCTTCGACCAGCCCGACGTCAAGGCGGTCTTCACGCTGTCGACGCTCGCGCCGGCCAACTGGGTCGTCGTCTCGAACATGCCGGCCGTCGAGACGCCGGACCGGGCGCAGGGCGGGTGGTGGCGGTTCGCGCCGTCGCCGCGGATGTCGCCGTACATCACCGCGATCGTCGCCGGGCCGTACCACTCGGTCCACGACCGGCACGGCGACATCGACCTCGGCATCTACTGCCGCGAGTCGCTCGCCGAGTTCCTCGACCCGGACGAGATCTTCACCATCACCAAGCAGGGCTTCGACTGGTTCCAGGCCAACTTCGACTACCCGTACCCGTTCGGGAAGTACGACCAGCTCTTCGTGCCGGAGTTCAACGCCGGCGCCATGGAGAACGCCGGCGCCGTCACGTTCCTCGAGGACTACGTGTTCCGGTCGAAGGTCACCGACGCCGCCCGCGAGCGCCGCGCCGAGACGATCCTGCACGAGATGGCGCACATGTGGTTCGGCGACCTCGTGACCATGCGCTGGTGGGACGACCTCTGGCTCAACGAGTCGTTCGCGACGTACGCCTCGGTGCTCTGCCAGGTGTCCGCGACCCGCTTCACCGGCGGGTGGACGACGTTCGCCAACGTCGAGAAGACGTGGGCGTACAAGCAGGACCAGATGCCGTCCACCCACCCGGTCGTCGCCGACATCGTCGACATCGAGGCCGTCGAGGTGAACTTCGACGGCATCACCTACGCCAAGGGCGCCTCCGTCCTCAAGCAGCTCGTCGCCTGGGTCGGCCAGGACCGGTTCCTCGGCGGGCTGCGCTCGTACTTCAAGAAGCACGAGTACGGCAACACCACCCTCGCCGACCTGCTCACCGAGCTCGAGTCGGCCTCCGGCCGCGACCTGTCCTCGTGGTCGAAGGAGTGGCTGGAGACCGCAGGCGTCAACACGCTGCGCGCCGTGTTCGAGACCGACGACTCGGGGGCGTTCACGTCGTTCGCCGTCCACCAGGAGGCGCACCCCGACTGGCCGACGCTGCGTTCGCACCGGATCGCGATCGGCCTGTACTCCGCCTCAGACTCCGGCCTGGTCCGCACCGACCGGGTCGAGCTCGACGTCGTCGGCTCGGTCACCGAGGTGCCGGAGCTGGTCGGCCGCGCGCAGCCGGACCTCGTGCTCGTCAACGACGACGATCTGTCGTACTGCAAGATCCGCCTGGACGAGCGGTCGCTCGCCACGCTCACCGACCGGCTCGGCACGCTGACCGAGTCGCTGCCGCGCACGCTGTGCTGGGCGGCGGCGTGGGACATGACCCGCGACGGCGAGCTGGCGGCGCGCGACTACCTGCGGCTCGTGCTGCGCAACATCGGCTCCGAGACCCAGGTCGGCGTCGTCCAGACGCTCATCGCGCAGTCGCTCGGCGCGATCGTCAACTACGGCGACCCGGCCAACCGCCGCGCCGCCTACGACCTGCTCGCGGGTGCCGCGTGGGACCACCTCAACGCCGCCGAGCCGGGGTCGGACCACCAGCTCGCGTGGACGCGGGCGTTCGTGCAGTCGGCGCGGTCCGACGAGCACCTCGGCCTCGTCGCCGGGCTGCTCAACGGCACCACCGACGTGCCCGGCCTCGCCGTCGACACCGAGCTGCGGTGGCACATCGTCCGCAACCTCGCCGCCCGCGGCACCATCGACGACGCGGTCATCGAGGCCGAGGCGGAGCGCGACCCGACCGCCGCCGGCGCCCGCCACGCCGTCGCCGCGCGCGCCGCGCGGCCGACGCCCGAGGCGAAGGCCGAGGCGTGGGCGTCGATCGTGGACGACGACCGGCTGCCCAACGCCATGCTGTCGGCGACGATGGCCGGCTTCCAGCAGGCGGACCAGGCCGAGCTGCTCGTGCCGTACGCGGAGAAGTACTTCTCCGCGATCGAGCGGCTGTGGGACGAGCGGACGAACGAGACCGCCATCAACATC
>DASTMB010000027.1 GCA_035714365.1 Mycobacteriales bacterium
CAGGAGACGGCGCCTGCGGCGCCGGCCGCCGCGGCTTTTACGGCGTCGGACTCGCCCGCCACCACCCCGGCCGCTCCCGCCGCCGTCGCCTCGCAACCCGTTCCCGCCGCCGGTGGGGGCACCGCGACGCTGACCCGGACCACCCCGCTCTCCCCGGCCGAGCGGGCCGCGCGCGTCGCGGCCGCGACCGCCGGCAAGGGCGGCGGCGGGCGCGGGCTGTCCGGCGAGATGACCCACCGGCTGCTCGCGATGGTCCCGCCGGAGGGCATCCAGCGGGTCGAGCGCACCCAGGACGACAAGGTCAACGTCTGGCCGCACCTGCTGCTCGAGGAGTTCGTCGCGCTGCTCGCGTGCCTGGCGTTCCTCACGGTGTTCTCGACGTTCGTCAACGCGCCGCTGCGCGAGCTCGCCAACGTCAACCTGACGCCGAACCCGTCCAAGGCCCCCTGGTACTTCCTGGGCCTCCAGGAGCTGCTGCGCTACTTCCACCCGATGATCGCCGGCGTGCTCATCCCGGGCATCGGCCTCGGCATCCTCATGGCGTTCCCCTACATCGACAAGAACCCGTCGATGCGGCCGCAGAACCGCAAGTTCGCGATCATGCTCTTCACGTTCTTCATGATGTTCTCGGCGATCCTGTCGACGATCGGCTCCCTGTTCCGCGGGCCCGGCTACAACTTCGTGTTCCCGTGGCAAAAGGGCATGTTCTTCGAGTTCTAACGAGAGGCACGCAGGTGGCGAAGAAGCGGGGCATGTCCCGCCGGGACTTCTTCCGGGCGAGCATGCTGGGCTCGACCGTGATCGGGCTGGGCGGGTTCGGGGCGGCCAGCCTCGGCATGCTCTGGCCGAGCCTGCGCGGCGGCTTCGGCGCGAAGATCAACCTTGGCAAGGCGGACGACCTCAAGGCCGAGCTCGCCGCCATCCCGCACGGCTGGAAGTACTTCGCCGAGGCCCGCACCTACCTGATCCTCTACAAGCCGGTGCCGGGCCAGGAGGCGTTCTACAAGGGCGTCGCCGACGGCGGCTTCCTCGCCGTCTACCAGAAGTGCGCGCACCTCGGCTGCAAGGTCCCGCAGTGCGAGTCCAGCGGCTGGTTCGAGTGCCCGTGCCACGGCTCCCGCTACAACAAGGCCGGCGAGTACGAGTTCGGCCCGGCGCCGACCGGCCTCCAGCACTTCCCGATCATCATCGACAACGGCAACGTCATCGTGGACACGCTCGAGGCGAAGGCCGGCCCGCCGCGCGGCACCGACACCATCAACCAGAACGCCGAAGGCGCCCACTGCACCGGCTGAGCCAGCCGCAGGACACCGAAGGAGACCGGACAGCGAGATGAGCGACGTCACCCCGCGCGACCCGCGAACGGGCGCGGTCGTCCGCCGGCGCAAGCCGCTCTCGGTCCCGATCGGGTTCCGGCCCGCGCCGTCCGACGACGAGCTGGAGACGAACGTCCTCGAGCGGTGGCAGGGCTGGGGGACGCTGCTGCTCGTCTTCCTGGCGCTGTTCCTGCCGCTGTACTTCGTGTTCTTCGAGAACCAGCGGTCCAACGACGCGGCGCTGCGCCAGCGCGAGGAGTCGATCCGGCGCGGCGCGGCGATCTTCGCGCAGGCCAAGCCGGGCGCCCACGGCTTCCAGGCCGGCTGCGCGCGCTGCCACGGCACCTACGCCGGCGGCGGCGTCGTCCCGCAGTTCAAGGCCAGCGCCGACCTGCCGCCGAGCGACTACGCGGCGCCGGCGCTCAACCAGGTGTTCAAGCGGCAGATCGTCGACGCGAAGAAGAGCCCGCGCGACGCCTACCGCTACGTCTACGACCGGATCGCGATGGGCGTCCCCGGCACACCGATGCCGACGTGGGGTCTCGGCTACGGCGGGCCGATGAACAACCAGCAGATCGAGGACGTCATCAACTACCTGCTGTCGATCCAGGTCGGGCTCCCGTCCGACGTGGCGAGCGAGCTGGCGCTGTCCAAGCAGCCCGGCTCGTTCTCCCGCCTCATCACCTTCGCCGCCGCCCAGTAGAGACCGGAAGGCCCGACGTGCCGAACGTGTACGCCCTCGCCGCCCACCCGCTGGGGCAGACCGCCATCAGGCTGGCGCAGGAGGAGCACAAGACCAAGGGGTTCCGCGCCATCTTCGGCGTGGTCCTCATGTTCGCGATCCTCTGCGGCGGCGTCTGGATGCTGCTCCAGTCCAGCTTCGGCCCGAAGCAGGCGTACCTGATCTCCGGGTCCGCGTTCTGGGGCTGCTGGCTGGTGCTGTCGATCATCTGGTGGACGGGCGTCCCCGGCTTCGGCCCGCTCGGCATCCCCCGCTCCACGCCGCAGTACTACGGCCCGCAGGGCGCCGAACGCCGCTGGGTCGTCGTCGACCCGAGAGGCGACGACGACAAGCTGAAGAGGTCGTTCGAGAAGTTCGAGTCGGCCGAGAAGAACAAGAACAAGTTCTTCGTCATCGACGAGTCGGTGCACAGCCAGGTCGACCAGCAGGAGAAGGCGGCGGCCGAGGCGGCGGCGCAGGAGCTGGCGCCCGAGGAGTACGCCGTCCGGCTCGGCGTCGGCGCGGCCGACATCACCATCCCCGGCGTCGTGGAGATCACCCAGACCGAGCTGGCGAAGTCCGGCGGCGAGTGGAAGTACGCCCGGGTGACGTTCGGGCCGGCCGAGCCGAACGCCACCGACAACGAGCCGACCAAGAAGCTGATCAGCCGGATCAAGCCGCTGACGTTCGAGCTGGCGCTGGAGAGCGGGTCGCTGGCGGAGCCGACGTACTGGTCGATGCTCCTGTTCCTGTTCCTGTTCCTCGTCCACCTGGCGGGTCTGGTGCGCTACGAGCTGAACCGCGTCCCGCAGCCACAGGGCGCCCCGGAACGCATACCGGCGGGCGTGTAGCCGCCGTACCGAGCGTCACCCCTCGGCGACAGCGTCGTTACGGGAGCAGGATCCCGCCTGTCCGGCGGCGAACTGCACCCGCAACCGCACCCCGTCGAGAGGTCTCCGATGTTCCGTCGTCTTCTGCCCGTCCTCGTGGCGGTCGGGCTCGCCACCACCGTCGTCCCGGCGCACGCCGCCGCGAAGACGACGAAGCTGTACTTCGGTAACACCGGCAGCGCCGGCGAGACCGGCTGCAACCCCGTCTACTCGCTCGTCCCGGTGCCGACCGGCTCCGAGTGCAGCGGCACGTTCGCCGCTGTCAACGGCCAGGGTGACGGTCTCACCTACTCGAACGACACCTACAGCTCGCTGAAGCGGACCGCGCTCAAGGTCGACACCAAGCGCAAGCTCACGGGCACGATCTACGTCGAGCACTTCGCGATCATCAACACCGAGCCGAGCTCGATCCCGAGCTTCCCCGGCTACTTCGACCTCACGGTCACCATCAAGATGAACGGCGTCAAGGTCGGCGACGTGCACATGAGCGGCCCGGCCCTGCCCGGTGGCTCGCTGAAGAACGACTTCTCGCTCGCGCTGCCGAAGTCGCTCGCCAAGGCCACCGTCACCAAGGTGACCGCCGCCGTCGCCTGGAACACCGCGGTGGGCCTCTCCGGCATCACCTACCACGACCCGGTCGCGAGCTACATGCAGATCCCGCTCCGCTAGCACCCGCACTCCCCGGACGCCGGGCACCCTCTCGGGTGCCCGGCGTTCGCGCGTCCGGGGAGGGCCCGAGCCGGGCGCAGCGGGGCGGTGTGCGCGGTCGCCGTTGGCGTCCCGGCGACTAAGGGAGCGCCCGCGCAGCGGGCGCGGAACTAGCCGGGATGCCAACGGCGGGCGAGCGCGCCGCCCCTCCTCCCGCCCCCGTCAGGCCCCGGGGGTGCTCGCCCGCCCGGCCACGAGGGCGTGCGCGGGCTCGGTGTACGTGACGCTGGCGAGGCGGGCGTCGTGCCAGGCGAGCGTCGTGATGCTGGCGAGGGCGCACTGGCGGCGGCGCGGGTCGTGGAAGAGACGCCGCCCCTCGACGTAGCGGCGCAGCACGTAGATCGGGAGCTGGTGGCTCACACACACCACCTCGTGCCCGCGCGCCGCGTCCCGGGCGTCGGTGACGGCCGCGAGCATCCGCGCCGCCGTCTCCGCGTACGGCTCCCCCCACGACGGCAGGAACGGGTTGCGCAGGTGCCGCAGCGCCGACGGCACCGCGAACGACCGCCACCCGTCCACGACGCGCCCCTCGAACTGGCTGGCGCTCTCGACCAGGCGTTCGTCCACGCGCGGCTCCAGCCCGAGCACGTGCGCGATCGGCTCGGCGGTCTGCACGGCGCGTTCCAGCGGGGAGGTGAGCAGCAGGGTGACGTCGCGGCCGGCGAGGGCCTCGGCGGCGGCGAGAGCCATGCGTTCGCCGGCGGCGGAGACGCGGAAGCCGGGGAGCCGGCCGTAGAGCACCCGGTCCGGGTTGTGCACCTCGCCGTGGCGGACCAGGTGCACGCGGGTCGTGACGGTCACGCGGCGGCCGCCGCGCGGGCGGCGTGCGGGACGGCGTCGGCGATGCGTTCGACGGCGGCGTCGTCGTGGGCGGCGCTGACGAACCATGCCTCGTACGCGCTGGGCGGCAGGTAGACGCCGCGGCGCAGGCACTCGTGGAAGAACGCGGCGTACCGCGCGGTGTCCTGCGCCGTCGCGGTGGCGTAGTCGACCACGGCAGTGTCCGTGAAGAAGAACGAGAACAGGCTGCCGGCGGTGTTGCACCGGTGCGCGACGCCGGCCTCGGTGAGCGCGTCGCCGACCAGCGCGGCGACGGTGGCGGCGGTCTTGTCGACGTGCGCGTAGACGTCGTCGGTGCAGTGCCGCAACGTCGCCAGGCCGGCGGCGACGGCGACCGGGTTACCGGACAGCGTGCCCGCCTGGTACACCGGCCCGGCCGGGGCGAGGTGCGCCATGACGTCGGCGCGGCCGCCGAAGCCGGCGGCGGGCAGCCCGCCGCCCATCACCTTGCCGAACGTCGCGAGGTCCGGCCTGACACCTTCCAGGCCGTACCAGCCGCTCGCGCTGACCCGGAAGCCGGTCATCACCTCGTCGAGGACCAGCAGCGCGCCGTGGGCGGCGCACAGGTCGCGCAGCGCCGCGTTGAAGCCGGGGAGCGGCGGGACGACGCCCATGTTCGCGGCGGCGGCCTCGGTGATGACGCAGGCGATGTCGGTGCCGTGCGCGGCGAACGCCGCCTCCACGGCGGCGACGTCGTTGTACGGCAGCACGATCGTGTCGGCGGCGCTGGCCCCGGTGACGCCGGGCGTGTCCGGCAGCCCGAACGTCACGACGCCGCTGCCCGCGCTGGCGAGCAGCGCGTCGACGTGGCCGTGGTAGCAGCCGGCGAACTTCACGACCTTGCTCCGGCCGGTGAACCCGCGCGCCAGCCGCACCGCGCTCATCGTCGCCTCGGTGCCGCTGCCGACGAGCCGCACCTGCTCCACGAACGGCACCCGCGCGACGATCTCCTCCGCCAGCTCGACCTCGCCGGGGCCCGGCGTGCCGAACGACGTGCCGCGCGTGGCGGCGGCGACGATCGCCTCCTGCACGGCCGGGTGGCGGTGGCCGAGGATCATCGGCCCCCACGAGCAGACCAGGTCGACGTAGCGGTTGCCGTCGGCGTCGGTGATCCACGGCCCGTCGCCCTCGACCATGAAGCGCGGCGTGCCGCCGACGGCGCGGAACGCGCGGACGGGGGAGTTCACGCCGCCCGGCGTCACCCGCCGGGCGCGCTCGAACAGGGCCTCGGAGGCCGGTGCGGTGTCGTCGTACGTCACGTGCGCCATCCTCTCAGGCCCGCCCGGCGATCACCGTTCGGGCAAGCCGGCGGCGCGGTCAGCGGAGGGAGCGGGCGACCTCGGTGGCCCAGTACGTCAGCACCAGGTCGGCGCCGGCGCGGCGGATGCCGGTCAGCGTCTCGCGGATCGTGCGATCGCGGTCCAGCCAGCCGTTGGCGGCGGCGGCCTCGACCATGGCGTACTCGCCGGACACCTGGTACGCCGCCACCGGCACGGTGACCGTGTCGGCGACGCGGCGCACGACGTCGAGGTAGGCCATGGCCGGCTTCACCATCACCATGTCGGCGCCCTCGGCGAGGTCGAGCAGCACCTCGCGCACGGCCTCGTCGGTGTTCGCCGGGTCCTGCTGGTACGCCGCCCGGTCGCCGAACCGCGGCGCGCACTCGGCGGCCTCGCGGAACGGCCCGTAGAACGCGCTCGCGTACTTCGCCGAGTAGGCGAGGATCGCGACGTCGGGGAAGCCGTCGGCGTCGAGCGCGGCGCGGATCGCGGCGACCTGGCCGTCCATCATGCCGCTGGGCGCGACGACGTGGCTGCCGGCGCGGGCCTGCGCGACGGCGGCGGCGGTGTACCGCTCCAGCGTCGCGTCGTTGTCGACGGTGCCGTCGTCGCGGAGCAGCCCGCAGTGGCCGTGGTCGGTGTACTCGTCCAGGCAGCAGTCGGTCATCAGCACGGTGGAGTCGCCGAGCTCGGCGACGAGGTCGGCGAGCGCGACCTGCACGATCCCGGCCGGGTCGTCGGCGCCGGAGCCGCGCGGGTCCTTCGCCGCCGGGATGCCGAACAGGATCAGCCCGCCGACGCCGGCCTCGACCGCCTCGACGGCGGCCTTCCGCAGCGAGTCGCGGGTGTGCTGCACGACGCCCGGCATCGACGCGACCGGCGCCGGGTCGGCGATGCCCTCCTTGACGAACAGCGGCAGCACCAGGTCGGCCGGGTGCAGCCGGGTCTCGGCGGCGAGCCGGCGCAGCGCCGGGGTGCGGCGCAGCCGGCGGGGGCGTTCCTCCGGGAACGTCACCTCTCCGCCTTCGCCCGCGCCTTCGGCGCGGCCTTGGCGGTGGCCTTGCGCGCCGGGGCGGCCTTCGCCGCGGGCTTCTTGCGGGCGGGCTTCGCGGCGACAGCCGCCAACGCCGCCGCGCGCTGGGCCACGACGAAGTCGCCGAGGGCCTTGGTGACGGCCGCGACGGAGGCGACCTTGGACTCGACGTCGACGCGCAGCCCGGCCTCGCGCGCGGCGGCGGCCGTCTGCGGCCCGATCGCGGCGATCAGCGTGCGCTCGTGCGGCTTGCCGCACAACGCCACGAGGTTGCGCACGGTGGACGACGAGGTGAACACCACCGCGTCCACGTCGCCGTTGCGGACCGCGGCCTTGACCTCGTCGGCCGGCGGCTGCGCACGGACGGTGCGGTAGGCGGTGACCTCGTCGACCGCCCAGCCCTTCGCCTTCACGGCGGTCACCAGGGTCTCGGTGGCGATGTCGGCGCGCGGCAGCAGGATCCGGTCGAGGAAGTCGAGCTGCGCGTCGTACGGCGGCCACGCCTTGCCGAGCTCGTCGCTCGACATCGCGTCGGACGGGACGAGGTCGCAGAACAGGCCCCACTCGCGCAGCGCGGCGACGGTCGCGTCGCCGACAGCGGCGATCTTCACGCCGGCCAGCGCGCGCGGGTCGAGGCCGACGCTCTCCAGCCCCTCGCGGACCGCGCGGACGGCGTTGACGGAGGTGAACGCGACCCACTGGTAGCGGCCCTGCACCAGCCCGCTGACGGCCTTGCGCATCGGCTCCGGGTTGCGCGGCGGCTCGACCGCGATGGTCGGCACCTCCAACGGCTCGCCGCCGAGCGCGCGGACCTCGTACGACAGCGTCCCGGCCTGCTGCCGCGTCCGCGGCACCAGCACGGTCATCCCGAACAGCGGGCGCGACTCGTACCAGTTCAGCCGCTCGCGCAGCGCCACGACCGGGCCGATGACGGTGACGGCCGGCGCGGTCATGGCCGCGGCGGCGGCCGCCTCCTCGATGGTGTTGAGGTCGGCGACGACCGTCCGCTGCTTGGCGGTGGTGCCCCAGCGGGTCATCGCGACCGGTGTGTCGCCGGGGCGGCCGTGCTCGATCAGCTTGGCGGCGATCTTGCCGATCTTCTCGACGCCCATGAGCAGCACGATGGTGCCGGGGCCGGCGGCGAGCGCGCGCCAGTCGACGGTCGAGTCGGGGGCGCTCGGGTCGACGTGGCCGGAGATGACGGCGAAGTCCTGGGTGCGGCCGCGGTGGGTGACGGGGATGCCGGCGTACGCGGGCACGGCCACCGCCGACGTCACGCCCGGCACGACCTCCCACGGCACCTTGGCCTTGACGCAGGCCTCGGCCTCCTCGCCGCCGCGCCCGAAGACGAACGGGTCGCCGCCCTTGAGCCGGACGACGTTGCGGCCCTCCTTGGCGTGGCCGACCGCGAGCGCGTTGATGTCGGCCTGGGTCATGCCCTCGCCGTGCGGCGCCTTCCCGGCGTCGACGATCTCGGCGTCCGGGCGGCAGTACGCGAGCAGCGCCGGCGACGCGAGCCGGTCCACGACCACGACATCGGCGCGTTCCAGCAGCTCGCGGCCGCGCAACGTCAGCAGCCCCGGGTCGCCGGGACCGGCGCCGACGAGCGCCACGGTCCCCTTCTGCTTGCGGGCGGTCATCGCGACTCCCCCATGAGCTCGGCGGCGCCGTCCTCGAGCAGGACGGCGGCGAGCCGGGCGCCGAGCGCCTCCGGCTCGTCCACCGGCCCGGTGAGGCTGCGGCGCAGCACGTCGGACCCGTCGGCCGCGCAGGCGGCGGCGCGCAGGTAGATCTCGTCCTCGGCGAGGTCGGCGAGCGCGCCGACCGGTGCCGTACAGCCGGCTTCGAGCGAACGCAGCAGCGCCCGCTCCGCGAGCACGCAGGCCCGCGTGTCCGGGTCGTCCAGGACCGCCACCAGCTCGGCGACCTCCGACCCGGCGCGGCACTCGACCGCCAGCGCGCCCTGCCCCGGGGCGGGGAGCACCTGGATCGGGTCGAGCACCTCGGTGACGGCGTCGAGCCGGTCCAGCCGGGCCAGGCCGGCGCGGGCCAGCACGACGGCGTCGTACTCGCCGTCGATGCACTTCTTGAGGCGGGTGTCGACGTTGCCGCGGATCGGCACCACCTCGAGGCCGAGCCCGAGCGCGCGGAGCTGCGCGGCCCGGCGCGGCGAGCCGGTGCCGACGCGCGCGCCGGCCGGCAGCTCGCCGAGCGTCAGCCCGGCCGGGCTGAACAGCACGTCGCGCGGGTCCTCCCGCGCCGGCACCGCCGCGAGCACCAGCCCGTCGGCGGGCTGCGTCGGCAGGTCCTTGAGCGAGTGCACCGCGAGGTCGACGTCGCCGGCGAGCAGCGCGTCGCGCAGCGCGGACACGAACACGCCCGTGCCGCCGATCTGCGTCAACGCCGCCGGGTCGACGTCGCCGCGCGTCGTCACCTCGACCAGCTCGACGTCGCGGGCGGTCTGCGCGATGAGCGTCGCCGCGACGCCGCCGGACTGCGCCAGCGCCAGCGCCGACCGCCGGGTCCCGAGCCGTAGCGCGGTCATGGTGTCTCCTCGGGCGCGGCGACGGCCTCCGGCACCTGCGGGTCGAGCCCGAACAGCTCCCGCAACGCCTCGGCGTAGTGGTCGCCGCCGGGCGCCTCGGCCAGCTCCTTCACCCGCACGGTGGGGGCGTGCAGCAGCTTCTCCACGACGCGCCGGACCGCCGACTCGACCTCGCCGCGGGACCGGCCGTCCATGCCCGGGACGCGGGCGGCGAGGCGTTCGAGCTCGGCCGTGATGACGGCGTCGGCCTTGGCGCGCAACGCCACCACGGTCGGCGCCACCCGCATCGCCCGCTGCCAGCCGAGGAACACCGCGACCTCGTCGGCCACGATCCGGCGGCACTCGTCCAGGTCGGCGCCGGTCTCCTCGGTGTCGAGCACCGCGCGCAACGCGTCCAGGTCGGCCAGCCGCACGCCCGGCAGCTCGCGCACCGCCGGGTCGACGTCGCGCGGCAGCGCCAGGTCCAGCAGGAACAACGGCCGGTCGCTGCCGCCGCGCGCGGCCCGCAGCGTCTCCGCGTCGAGCACGGTGCCGGCGGCGCCGGTCGAGGAGACGACCAGGTCGGCCTCGGCGAGCGCGGCCGGCAGGTCCTCCAAGGCGATGCCGCGGCCCTCCAGCGTCGCGGCCAGGGCGGCGGCGCGTTCGGCGGTGCGGTTGGCGACGGTGATCCGCTCGACGCCCTCGCGGCGCAGCGTCGCCCCGGCGAGCGCGCCCATCGAGCCGGCGCCGACGACGACGGCGTTGGTGTGCGGGCCGAGGGGGCCGAGGGAGGCGGTGGCGACGCGCAGCCCGATGCCGACCAGCGACGCGCCGGCGCGGCCGATCGCGGTCTCGGTGCGGACGCGCTTGCCGACGCGCAGCGAGTGCCGGAACAGCTCGCCGAGCACCCGCGCGACCGACCCCTCCTCCTGCGCGACGCGGAACGCCGCCCGCACCTGGCCGAGGATCTGCCCCTCGCCGACGACCATCGAGTCGAGCCCGGACGCGACCGTGAACAGGTGCTGGACGGCGCGTTCCTCGTAGTGGACGTAGAGGTGGTCCGACAACTCGTCGATCGGCACGCCGGACAGCCGCGACAGCAGGTCGGTGACCTCCTGCACGCCGCCGTGGAACCGCGCGACGTGCGCGTAGACCTCGACCCGGTTGCAGGTGGACAGGATCGCCGCCTCGGCGACGCTGGTGCCGTGCTGGAGCTCGTGCAGGGCCTTCGGGATGTGGTCGGCCGGGATCGCGACGCGTTCGAGCAGCTCGACCGGCGCGCTGCGGTGGGACAGGCCGACGACGAGGACGCTCACCGGTCCACCGCCTCGAGCTCGGCGAGCTCGGCGAGGTCCAGCCCGGCCAGCTCCTGGGCGGCGGCCGGGTTGCCGCGCAGCCGGCTCAGCGCGGCCTTCCGCTGCTCGTGGAACGACAGGATCTGCAGCTCGATGGACAGGTCCACCTTGCGCAGGTCCACGCCCGCCGGGACGGTGAGCACGACCGGCGCGAAGTTGAGGATGCTCGTCACGCCCGCCGCGACCAGCCGGTCGCAGACCTCCTGCGCCGCGTGCGCGGGCGTGGCGATGACGCCGATCGACGCGCGGGTGCCGCGCACCACCTCGTCCAGGTCGTCGATGTGCCGGACCTCCGCCCCCGCCACCTGCTCGCCGACCCGGCGCCGGTCGGCGTCGAGCAGCGCCACGATGCGGAAGCCGCGCTCGGCGAAGCCGGCGTAGTTGGCGAGCGCGTGGCCGAGGTTGCCGAGGCCGACGATGACCACGGCCCAGTCCTGCGTCAGCCCCAGCTCGCGGGAGATCTGGTGGACCAGGTAGTTGACGTCGTAGCCGACGCCGCGGGTGCCGTACGAGCCGAGGTGGGACAGGTCCTTGCGGACCTTGGCGGAGTTGACGCCGGCGGCGAGCGCCAGCGCGTCCGACGAGACGGTCTCCGCGCCGCTCTCGGCCAGCCCGGCGAGCGCGCGCAGGTACACCGGCAGCCGCGCGACCGTGGCCTCCGGGATGCCGCGCGTGCCTCTCACGCGTCACCCCGCGATGTCCGCACGTGTCTCCTCAGCGCGGTGCTGGTCCCGGCCGACGTTCGAGTCCGGGCCGCCCGCTTGTGCCATTGAGAATACGCCTTGTGAACGCCTGCACAAACTCGGGCGTCCGGGCCGGGCGGGCCGTCAGCGGGCCGTCAGCGGGCCAGGTCGCGGCGCAGCCGCGCCTCCTCCACCCGCCAGTAGCCGTGCTCCCGGCCGTCGAGGAGCAGCACGGGGATCCGGTCGCCGTACTCCGCGAAGTCCTCCGGGTCGGCGGTCACGTCCCGCTCGTCCCACGGCACGCCCAGCTCCGCCGCCACCCGCGCCACGACCTCGCGCGCCTCGTCGCAGAGGTGGCAGCCGGGCTTGCCCAGCAGCGTGAGGCGGTGGTCGGGCGGGGGCACGCGCGACAGTCTCCCAGAACGACGAAGCCCCCCGGCCGTAGGGCCGGGGGGCTTCGTCGTCAGGTGCTTACGACCAGTTGCGGGTGAAGTCCCACCCGGCCGGGACGGCGTCGAGCGTGCCGACGCCGTAGATGCCGGGGAGCGTGGGCTTCACGGTCGCCTGGACCGAGGCGCCGGCGGTGTTGGTGACCGTGATCACGATGGACGTGATCTTGTAGCGGTCGATCACCGCGCCGGTGCGGTAGGTCTGGCCGTTCACCCGCGGCATGGCCGCGCCGTTCGCGGAGAGCGCGTTCGTCGTGGCGTAGCCGAGGGTGTTGAACGTGCCGTTGTCCTGGAACTTCCGCAGCGCGCCGCGGGCCACGACGGCGTAGCCGGTGCTCGTCTTGAGCAGCGTGCCGTCACGGTAGCCGCGCAGCCACGAGTCGAGCGGCAGGGCGGCGTCCTTGCTGTTCGCCGGGAAGATCTGCGCGGTCGGGACGAGCGTCCGCAACGCCGCCGAGTTGGCGAGCGCCCGGCGCACGACCTTGCCGTCGCCGCGGCGGACGACCTGCTGGATCGAGCCGTTGGAGAACTTGATCCAGACGCCGACCGGGTGCGCCCCGGCCCCGACGCCACCGGCGCTCGGCATGGCGGCGAGCTCGCCGCTGGACACCGCGTACGCCGTGGTGGTCGGGATCTTCCAGTACGACAGCGTCGCGGTGCTGACCGGGCGCTTGGCCCCGCCGGAGACGTAGTAGTAGCCGGTGCCGGTGCCCTTGACGATGGCGCCGTCGCGGTACGCGACCTTCGGACCCGTCGCGATCCGGCTCAGGGCCGACAGCGGCACCTGGATCACCGACGCGTCGGTGATCTGCCAGCTCCGGCGCGCGTTCACCGAGATGAACGGGCGGCGGAACTGCTTGCCGGTGGCGTCGTCGGTGATGAGCCAGCCCGGGTCGCCGGTGCTCGTCTTGAGCACCGTGCCCACCGGGTACTTCGTGGTGCCGGCGGCGGTGATGCCGGACCACTGGAGCTGGCGGTACGGCTGCTCGGTCCCCGTGACGAGGTTGCACGGGTTCGGCGCGACGGCCGACTTGCTCGCGTCGCCGACCAGCCCGGAGAGGTTGATCTTCAGGTTGGCGACGAGGCAGCCGCCGCCGGTGGGCGCGCTGTTGGCCGCCCACTTGGCCGCGTCGGTGCCGTACGCGTCCGCGCCGATCTTGATGACGTCACCGTCGAGAACCGTGTCCGTCTTGCTGAACGTGTTCGGCTTCGCCGGGGTCGCGTTGACCCACTGGACGTTGAGGATCTTCGGCGCCTTGAGGATGGTGATGGTGTCGCTCTGCTCGGCGCTGTAGCGGCCGAACGAGTCCTTCGCCGACAGGTACAGCGTGTGGTCGCCCTCGGTGAGGGGGCCGAACGTCGACGGCGGCTGCGTCAGGTCGAACTCGCTGTCGACCGGCGTGGCACCCCGCGGGGTGTCGCGGAGCCGCCAGGCGACGAGCGAGCCGACACCGCTGGCACCCGTGTTGACGGTCGTGACGCCGCAGTAGCCGGGGTTCGCCTGCGTCGGGCAGGTGAGGTCCAGCGTCACCTCAGGCAGCCGCGAGATCGTCACGTTCGACGTCTGCGTGTTGCCGTTGGTGGCGGCGTCCTTGATCGCACCGGCGGACGCGAGGCGCACGTAGCCGTCGGCGTTGCTCGCGACCGTGCCGTCGGCGAACGTCAGCGTGACCGACTTGCCGTCGCCCGCCGGGGACGCCGCGGTGGCCGTCTTGGCGGTGCCGAGCGGCTGCTCGACCACGAAGTCCGCGAGGGCGACGTCGGTGGCGGCCTCCGAGAAGAAGACGTTCACCTTGTCGTCGCTGGCCGACTCGGCCGGGCAGGAGCCGGTGTTGCCGGCCGGCGAGGACGAGCAGGCCCGCATCAGCGCCGGGCCGGCCTTGTCGGTCGCCTGCTTGCCGGTGGTGTCCGGCGGCGACGCGTTGCCGAGCGTGTCCGCGGAGCCGCCGAGGAACTTCACGGTCGGCAGCACGCCGGTGTCGCCACCGGTGGCGGTGGTGTCCTCGCTGATCGGGACGACCATGCCGTTCGCGGCCGCGCCCTTGATCGCACCCGTCGTGTGGACGGGCGCGGTGATCTCGAACTGCGCGGTCCCGAGCGACTTCGTGTCGAGGTCCTCGCTGAACGTCACGTCGATCCGGTCGACGAGACCGTCGGCATCGGCGTCACCCGTGGTGCGGGCGACGAGCGCCGGGCCGGCACCGTCCTCGGAGATGCCGCTGAACGTGTTCAGCGCGTTGCCGAAGACGTCCTTCACCGGGCAGCTCGCGGTGATCGACGCCGTGGTCGGCGCCTTCGTCGCGGTGTCGGCGCAGTCCGGCGCGGTGCTGTGCGTCGCGTCACTCGTGTCGGCCGGGTAGGCCGGCAGCGAGGCGTTGTAGTCGTACCGGACGGCCGGCGTCGCCGCCGTGTCGTAGCCGGTGGTGATCGGCTTCAGCGTCAGCACGACCACGTCATTGGTCGAGCCGGCCGCCGCCTTGTTGCGGTACGTCGTGGTGCCGGTCGGCGCCGGGCACGGGCGCGGCGCGTTGCCGCCGGGCGGGGTGGCCGCGCCGGGCGGGCTGTAGGCCTGGTCGCCGTAGCCGGTGACCGCGTAGCCGCAGGGGTTCTGCGACGTCTGGTCGATGCCCTCCGTGTACTGGACGACGGCGGTGTCGATGTGGCCCTCGCCGTCGGCGTCCTTCGTCGTGACCGACAGCGGGACCGGCGCGACCTTGTCGGTGGCGGCGAAGGAGAACTCCGCGATCGCGTGGCCGGCGCTGTCGGTGACGCCGGTGGTGGAGGCGTTCTTCTGGTTGGCGAGCGCGACCTCGGGCCGCGCGCCGGTGCGCCAGGACGGCACCTGCGCGTCGGTGACCGTGAACGCGACGCGGATCGTGTCGGCGTTGGCGCCCGCGAGGACCGTCACGCTGGTGACCGTCGCCTTGGCGCCGCCCACGGCGACCGAGAACTGCTGCGCGTGCTGCTCGGTCACCGCCGCCGCGGCGGCGACGGTGTTCGGGTCGAGGTGCCCGGTGAACTTGACGTCCACCGCGTCGAGCACGCCGTCGCGGCCGGTGCCGAAGTCGTCGCCGCGGGCGGCGGACGCATCGACGGTGTCGGCCTCGTACGGGAGCACGACCGGCGCGTTGATCGCGATCGGCACCTGGTTGGTCAGCGCGTTGCCGACCGGGTCGGTGACGTTCGTGGCCGGGGTGAACGTGTCACCGGCGACCGGCAGCCGCTCCGCCAGGTCGCAGTCGCCGACCGGCTTCGGGTTGTACGGCGAGCAGACGGTGCCGAGGGTGATCGTCAGCAGCTTGTCGCCGCCGGACCAGGCGACGGTCGCGCCCTTGCCCCAGGAGAGGCAGAGCGGCTGGTCGTCGAACGGCGGCGACGTGCTGATCTTCCCGCAGCCGCCGGCCGGGTCGGTCAGCGCCAGCGCCGTCTCGAGGTTGGCGCTGGTCACCTTGGTGGCGTCCATCGCGTCGTCGAACGTGAGGCGGTACTGCTCGCCGGTGTCGGCGGTGGCGTTGGCGTTGGTGTCGATGAGCGACGCGCTCTTCAGCGTCGGCACCGAGGTGTCCTTGAGCCGCGCGTCGGTCGTCTTCGGGACGGTCGCGTTGCCGAGGACGTCGATCAGGCGGGCGGACGCGCGGATCTGCTCGTCCTCCGGGAACTTCGTGGCGTCCGAGAAGTCGACCAGCGTCACGATCTCCTGCGGCGACGCGCTCGGCGTCTTGTCCGGCGTGGCGCTGCGCGCCTCGGTGCCGGAGTGCAGGACGTTGTAGCTGGTGGTGCCGGCGATCGGCACGACGTGCTGCGGCGTCGCGAGCTGCGCGATCGTGGTCTGCGGCGTGTTCGCCGGGACGGCCGCGTCGGTGCCCGTGACGGTGCCGGTGACCGGCACCTTGTCGAGGGTGCTGCTCTTCGTGACGTGGCCCATCGTCACCGAGTAGGTGACGCTCGGGGCGGTGACGTCGTTGCCGCGCGGGACGAAGCCGGCGCACGGGGTGCCGTTGCACAGCGGCACGGTGTTGGTGAGCACCTGGCCGATGACGTTGCCGAGCTGGTCCCACTGCTGGACCCACACGTCGTCGCTGATCTGGTTGTTCAGCGCGCGGGAGCCGGAGACGGACAGGTCGCGGCCGGTGCCGTTGCCGATGGAGAGCTCGACCGCCTCGTCGACGTCGTTCGGCAGGGTGCCGGCGTCGTAGATCGCGGGCGCCGGCGTCTGGCCGGTGACGGTGAGGACCGCGGCGTCGCTGAGGTCGGTGCCGGTGTTGAAGAAGCCGACCTTCTCGCCGTTCTCGATCGTCGTGCCGCCGAGGTAGACCTCGTAGCCGTCAGCGGCCGACGGCGCGCGGTTCTTCGCCGTGAAGTTGGTGAGCGGGATCAGCGCGGGCGGCGCGCTGTCCATCTTGATCTCGGGCAACGCCACGGCGCTCGCGGGCAGCGTGCCCGTCGACGTGACGACGCCACCGGCCGGGATCGTGAACGACAGCTTGCGGCCGTCGGTGGCGGTCCCCGCCGGGTGGGCGGTGAGGAGGTAGGTCGCGGCACCCGTGGCGGCGGACGTGGCGTCGACCGTGATCACGGCGCCCTGCGCGCTGCCGCCGTACGTGTACTGCGGCGCGGAGACCGCGCCCGCGGCGTACTCGTCCGGGTCGAGGCGGCCGTCGCCGTCGGTGTCCTTGTAGAGCGCGAACCCGCCGTTCTGCTCGAACTCGCGCGCGAGCGAGTACGACTCGCCCGGCTCGTCGAACACGAACGTGACGCTGTTCAGCGTCGCGCCGCCGGGCACGTCGATCGCGTAGATCGCGGTGCGGCCGTCGACGCCGTGCGCGGTGTCGCCGCGGAAGCCGGCGTTCGGGCCGAGGCGGTAGCCGCCGGCCGCGGTGACCGAGAGCGCCGCCGGTCGAACGGCGTCGGCCGCGTACGCCGGGAGCACGGCGAACGGACCGACCGCGAGCACCGGCACCGTCGCGATCAGGGCGACGGCGCGGTTGCGGGTCCGGGAACGGGACATGTGTTCTCCTCGCCAGCCTGACTGGGCTTGGCTAGACAGGGGTTCGTCGTATTGTCGGTGCAGCAGCGCCGAAGCGCCGTCGAATCGGACAACAAGGCTCGCTTCGACACCCCATGGGTGTCTCCTGCCGGACCGGGATGCGCGCGTTCGCCCCGGTACGGAGGTCCCGAACCTCACTTCATACGACGGTAAGCCCGCTTACGGGCGAAACGTTCCCGGGTAACGCGATTGTCGCCGCAAGGTCTGCCGTCCGGTGTGCCGGGATTGTCGCGAACGCCCCGACACGGCAGTCTTGGTGACGGCGCACGGGGGATCCGTACGGGAGGACGTGGTGGTGGCGGAGCCGGGTTTTCGGCGGGAGTCGTTCGACGAGTTCTACGCGCGGTACCACCCGCGGCTGCTGGGGCTCGCCGTCGGCGCGTGGGGCGCGGCGGACGCCGAGGACATCGCCCAGGAGGCGATGGCACGGGCGTTCGCGGCGTACGACCGCATGGACCCCGACCGCGACCCGTGGCCGTGGCTGTCGGTCATCGCCCGCAACATCGCCCGCGACCTGATGCGCCGCCGCCGGGTGCTGTCGTGGATCGCGCTGGAGAGCGACGAGGTGCTCGCGATGAGCGAGCCGGACACGCCGTTCGAGGCCGCGAGCGACGTCGAGGAACGCCGCCTGCTGCGCCGCGCCCTGCGCCGGATGCCCGCCGCCGACGTCGACCTGCTGCTCGCCCGCGAGCTCGGCGGCGCGACGTTCGGCGACCTGTCGCGGCGGACCGGCAAGACCGAGAACTCGTTGCGCCAGCACGCGCTGCGGGCGCGGCGGCGGCTGGCGGCGGAGTTCACGTCGCTCGGCGGCCGGGCGCTCGGTGTCGCGGTGTCGGTACGGGCCCGGCTGCGGGCGCGGACGGAGCGGCTGGCGCAGGCGGCCTGCGCGCTGCCGGTCGCCGCGCAGCTCGCGGCGGCGGCGTTGGCCGGCACAGCGGCGCTCGGGGGCGGCGCGCCCGTGGCGGCGACGGCGTTCGGTACGCCGGCCCCGGTCGCCGTACGCCCGGTGGTCGCGGCGGCGGTGCGGCACGAGGCGGTGCCGGTCGTGACGGCCGGTCACGGCGGCGTCGCCGTGCGGGCGGCGGCACCGGCGCGGGCCGCCGTGCGGCGGCCGCACCCGCCGGTGCGGGTGCGGGTCACGGGGAGCGGCCACGGCCTGCCGGGGACGAGCGGCGGGGGCCACGAGCACACGGTGACGGTCGAGGTGCTGGGGCACGAGATCGGGGTGGGCGCGTCCGGCGAGGGCGACGGGGACCCGTTGATCTGCCAGGTCCCCGTCGCGCTCTGTCCCTAGACCACCGTCGGGACGCAGGCGGACGCGACGACGGTCGCGGCGGTGCCGGCGGACTCCCAGACGGTCTCGCAGTAGACGCCGTGGTCGTACGGCACGCACGCCCCCGTCGTCTCGTCGGTCAGCGCGCTGCCGTCGGTGTGGACCGACGCGCAGACCGGCGTCGCGTTCGCGTGCGGCAGCGGGAGGGCCAGGAGGAGGGAGAGCAGGAGGACGGAACGGCGCACGATGCGGCACCCCTTTCGGCTCGGAGGCCGGGGGCACGAGCCGCGCGGGGTGCCGTCTGACGCGGCGGCGCGAACGCGCCGGTACCAGGGCGCTCCTCCCGCGTCCCGGTACCGGTCCCGCTAGATTCCGCGCGGCTGCGCCGCGCTCCCTTTAGTCGCGGGACCGGTACCGGGACCCGTAAGAAGCGCGCGTTACGCCGGGGTCTCGCCGGGGGCGAACGTCTCCGCCTGCTCGCGGCGGCGGCGTTCGGACCGCTCGGCCCGGTGCGAGCCGGGGCGGCGGGAGGCGAGCACGAAGCCCGCGTACATGACCGCGACGCCGACCGTCAGGGTCACGGACTGGCTGGCGACCTGGGAGAGGAACGTCAGCGCGCCACCGGCGGCGGCGATCAGCACGCCGAGCGTGATGACGAGCGTGCCGCGGAAGCGGGCGCGGGCGGCCGGGCCGCGGCCGCGCGACCGCCACCCCGACCACAACGTGCCGCCGACCACGACCAGCGTGCCGACGGCGTTGGAGGCGACGACGAGGATCCGCGGCAGCGCGCCGAACAGGTCCTTGCCGGCGGGCACGGCGTAGCCGCTGACGTGCGCGCCGTCGACGAACGGCGCCGCCGCGATCGTGATGGCGCCGTCGAGGGAGAACAGCACGAGGAACGCCACCACGATCCGCGTGACGGTCGGCCTGGCGAGCAGCTCGAGCTCGCCCTGCGCGAGCCACGGCACGGACAGCAGCGCCCCGCAGGCGTAGAAGCCGCGGAAGACCGGGCCGGACCAGCCGAACGCCTCGCCGTACCAGAGGAACGCCGACCCGGCCGCGAAGAAGAACAGCGAGATCGCCCAGGACCGCAGGTACGGCCGCCGGGAGGCGCGCCAGCGCCGGAACAGCGCCAGCGCGAACTCCCACGCGATGACGGTGGCGACGAGGGGCAGGACGGCTTCCGCTCTCATGCCGGGGTCCACGCGGCGGCGCGAGCGCCGCGAGCGGCGTCGTGGGGTGTGCTCACCGGGCGAGCAGCCCCGCGGACTCGCGGAGCGCGCCCTTCGACACCTTGCCGGTCGCCGAGTGCGGCAGCTCGTCCACGAACTCCACGGCGCCGGGGCACTTGAACCGCGCCAGCGACAGCGCGCAGTGGGCGATCACGTCGTCGGCCGAGAGCTGCGCGCCCGCGCGCCGGACGACCAGCGCCTTGACCGCCTCGCCGGTGTACGGGTGCGGGATGCCGATGACCGCGGCCTCCTCCACGTCCGGGTGCCGCAGCAGGACGTCCTCCACCTCGCGCGGGTAGACGTTGAAGCCGCTGACGAGGATCAGCTCCTTGCGGCGGTCGACGAGGAAGAGGTCGCCGTCGTCGTCGGCGTAGGCGACGTCACCGGTCGCGAACCAGCCGTCGGCGTCCGGCCCGCCGTGGCGGTCCGGCCAGTAGCCGGAGAAGACGTTGGGGCCGCGGACGGCGATCTCGCCGGCGTCGTCCTCCTCGACCTCCTCGCCGCGCTCGTCCACCAGCCGCAGCTCGACGCCGGGGATCGCGCGGCCGATGGAGCCGGGCTTGGCGACCTCCGACATCAACGTCGTCGTGAGGACCGGCGACGTCTCCGTCAGGCCGTACCCCTCGAAGACGTGCTGCCCGGTGCGGTCGAGGATCGACGACAGCGCACTCGCCGGCAGCGGCGCGGCGCCGGAGACGAGCAGCCGCACCGACGCGAACGCCTCGGAGAGGTCCGGGATCATCGACCAGGCGACGTACATGGGCGGCGCGCCGACGACGTTGGTGACGTGGCGACGGCGCACCTCCGCGAGCGTGTCGACCGGATCGAACCGCTCCACCAGCACGCCGGTCGCGCCGGCCTTGGCGACCATGCCGAGGCTCGGGTTGAGGCCGTAGATGTGGAACAGCGGCAGCACGAGCAGCACGACGTCGTCCTCGGCGACGACGGGCGGCGTGATGGCGGCGCACTGGTCGAGGTTCGCGAGCAGCGCGCGGTGGCTGAGCATCGCGCCCTTGGGGCGGCCGGACGTGCCGGACGTGTAGATGAGGACGGCGAGGTCCTCGCCGCCGCCGGTGCCCTCGGTGGCGCCGGCGCCGCCGGAGGCGACGACCGCGTCGAGGGAGGTGGTGCCCTCCGGCGCCTCGGCGGCGTCGGAGACGATCACGTGCCGCAACGCCGCCAGCTCGCCGCGCAGCGCCAGCAGCGACGGGGTGGCGCTGCGGGTCGCGACGACCGCGGCCGCGCCGGAGTCGCCGAGGACGTGCGCCAGCTCGGCGGTCGTGTAGCCGGTGTTGACGGGGACGGCGACGAAGCCGCCGCGGAGGGCGCCGAAGTACGCGACGACGAAGCCGGGCGTGTTGCCGAGCGCCACGGCCACCCGGTCGCCGGGCGCCAGCCCCAGCGCCGCGAGGCCGGCGGCCGCGCCGGCGACGTGGCGTTCCAGCTCCGCCCAGGTCATCGCGGCGTCGCGGTAGAGCAGCGCCGGCTTGTCCGGGGTACGGCGCGCCGCCTCGCGTACGAGGTCAGCCAGGTTCACGAGCCCCTCCGCCTGTGGTCCGCCGCACCCTCACCCGCTGCGCAGTCTGGCACGGCGGCGCCGGGGCGGCAGTTGCTCCTTTCGGGTGCTCAAGCGGGGGTCGCCGGAGCCGACCTTCTTGGCATGGGCCACGGAGCGAAGTCGGTGCCGCGCATCCCCCCGGGGTTCGTCGTCGGCGCGAAGGCGGTGCTGCGCGCCGCCGCCGACGCCGCGCGGCCGGTGCGGACGCTGATCATCGCCGCCGACGCGCCCGCCGCCGCGACCGAGCCGGTACGCCGCCTCGCCGCCGAGCGCGCGCTCGCGCTGGTCGAGGTGCCCAGCTCCGAGGACCTGGGCCGCCGCTGCGGCCTGCCCCGGCCCGTCGCGGCCGCGGCGGAGCTGCGTTCGGCCTGAGGCGCTGCTCGCGGGTCCCGGCCGTCGCGAGCGGCGGCCAGGACGGTGCATCGCCAGGCGGAGGAGGAGCCGACAGCAGCGCTGTCGGCGACGACGACAACGCCGCGAGGCGCCGTGCTGGCCGCCGCGCAGCAGGGCGGGACTCGTGAGCAACGCCTTGGGACCAAGGTCCCGAACCGTCTAGTCACGACGGGCTCAAGTAATTCCGGGTCCTGCCGATACATCTCGTGCAAGCAACCACACCGAGACGACCGCCGACCTCGACAAAGGCACACCGCGCGCGAGCGCGGGTCGCAAAGGCATGGAACTGCCGCCAGGCAGTCAGCCAGCCCACCGAAGGGTCAACGGCCAGTCCCTGGTCTACCGGCTCACCACACGTGGAGACGGCAGCCGCCTCGGGTCTCTTCCCGGAGGTGCTGCACGTGCTTCGCCGACTGACCTCGCTCGCCGCCGCCGCCACCGTCGCGTTCGCCGCGCTGGCGGCCGTCGCGCCCGCCGCGCAGGCGAGCTCCGAGGAGTCGCAGTTCGTCTCGCTGACCAACTCCGCGCGCAGCGGCCACGGCCTCCGGTCGTACTCCGTCGCGAGCGACCTGGTCTCCGTGGCCCGCAAGCACGCGCAGGAGATGGCCGCGAAGCACACGATCTACCACAACCCGAACCTCGGCTCGGACGTCTCCGGCTGGCAGGCCGTCGGCGAGAACGTCGGCATGGGCGGCTCCGCCTCCGCGATCCACAACGCGTTCATGAACAGCGCCCCGCACCGCGCGAACATCCTCGACACCGACTTCACGCAGGTCGGCATCGGCACGGCGTACGACGACAAGGGCGTCCTCTACGTCACCGAGGTCTTCCGCAAGCCGATGGGGAGCAGCACGACCACCACCGCGCCGGCGCCGCGCCCGGCCACCCGCACCGCGAGCCGCCCGGCGTACCGCCCGGTCGTCCGCTCCACCGCCACCAAGCCGGTCGTCCGCCGCACCGTCGCCAAGCCGGTCGCGAAGCCGGTCGCCAAGCCGGTCGACCCGCGGGCCCTGCTCCGCGCCCGCCTCGCCGCCGCCCGCGCCGTCGCCGCCAGCTCCGGCGCGCAGGGCGCGCTCGGCCACGCGGTGACGTTCGCGCAGGTCATGAGCACCCTGGGCTAGCCAGAGCCGCGGCCGCCGCGCCGCACGTCGTCGCTCGTCGTGGGCGGGACCCGGTCCGGGTCCCGCCCACACGGCTGTCCGGGGTTGCCCCGGCGCCACTAGTCCGTTCGGCCTACGCGTGGGAGGGCCCGGCGGCGGGCGTTTTTGGTCCGGTCTGCTGGCATTTGGGCTAACGGTCTGGCAGGGTCGGTGCGCAGGGGTGGGACCTGGACCGCGTCTCGGACGCGGTCGCGACAGCTCCGTACCACCGCCGGCGACGCCGGCCCGATCCCAGAGGTTGCCCGCTTGTCCCGGTCGCTCCGGCGCGTGCTCGTCCTGCTCGCCCTCGTGCTCCCGTTCTGCGTGGTCTCCGCGCTCCCGGCGTCGGCCACGGCCGCCTCCGAGTTCGTCTCCCGCACCAACGGCGCCCGCACCTCGCGCGGCCTGCGCGCCTACACGGCGCGCTCCGACCTCGCGTCGGTCGCGCAGCGGCAGGCGGCCCGGATGGCCGCGCAGCGGTCGCTGTTCCACAACCCGAACCTCGGCTCCGACGTCTCCGGCTGGCGCTCCCTCGGCGAGAACGTCGGCCGCGGCTCGAGCGTCTCCGCGATCCACGACGCGTTCATGGCGTCGTCGTCGCACCGCGCCAACATCCTCAGCGGCACGTTCACCGAGATCGGCGTCGGCACCGCGACCGGCGGCGACGGGCTGCTCTACGTCTCCGAGGTGTTCCGCCAGCCGAACGGCGCCACCTACACCGCCCCGGCGCCCGCGCCCGCCCGGACCGCACCCACCCGGACCACGCGGACCACGCGGCGGACCGGCCCGAGCCGGGCCAGCCGGTCCGCGCCGCGCCGCCCGCTGCCCCGGGTGGTGGCCCCGCCGCGCCGCCGGGTGGTGCCGGACCCCACCCTGACGAACCTCCGGGCTGCCTGGCGCCTGTACCGGAAGGCCAGGCCGGTCTCCTCCGTGGACCGGGTGGTCATGTACTCGCGGACCGGACGGCTGCTCGTCCGCTAGTCCGTCCGGCAGGCAGGAAACGGGGCAAAGGGCGGCGAACTCCTCGCCGCCCCGTCCCCCTACAGGACCTACGCCCCCGCCCGCGTCACCACTCGGTGGTACGCGCGTTAGTGCGTTCGGACCAGGGCCGATGGGACCAACGGCTCAAGGGTTCGAAGTGACTAGCCGAGGAGTAGGTCATGCTGCTGCGCAAGGTCGCCGCCCTGGTCATCGCCCCGGCCGTCGTCGCGGGCATCGCGTTCACCGCGGTGTCGGCCAGCGCCGGCAGCGACGCGAACGCCGCGGCGTTCGTCGCGAAGACCAACTCGGAGCGCACCTCGCGCGGCCTGCGCGCCTACACGGTCGCCAGCGACCTCACCGCGGTCGCCCTGCGGCACAGCCAGGAGATGGCCGCCAAGCAGTCGCTGTACCACAACCCGAACCTCGGCTCCGAGGTCAGCGGCTGGCAGGTCGTCGGCGAGAACGTCGGCGACGGCGGCACCGTCGACTCGATCCACACGGCGTTCATGAAGAGCCCGGCGCACCGCGCGAACATCCTCGCCACCGACTACACCGAGGTCGGCATCGGCACCGTCACCGACGCCAACGGCCGCCTCTGGGTCACCGAGGTGTTCCGGCTGCCGTACCGCACGCCCACCGTCGCGGCGCCGCGCACCACGCACGCCTCGCGTTCGGCCACCCGCCCCGTCACCCGCCGCCCGGTGAGCCGCCCCGTCGCGAAGCCGGTCGCCAAGCCGGCCGCGCTGCGCCGCGCCGCCGTCGTCGCGCCGGTCCGCCCGGACGCTTCGGCGTTCGTCACCGCGCTGGCCCCGGTCACCGACCCGCTGAGCCAGGCCGTCGGCTACGCCGACACGATGGGCGCGTTCACCCGCTAGCCAGACCTACGGCCCGCCGCCCGGCGGTCCGGCACCGCCCGCGGGCGGCGCGGACGACGGCGGCGGCTCGGTCGTCGGCGGCGCGCCCGTGTCGGTCGGCGCCGGCTCGCTCGGGGCGGGCGTCGCGCTCGCCTTCGGCGTCGGGGTGGCCGTCTTCACCGGAACGCTCGTCGCCGGCGGCGTCGGCACCCGGCTCGGCGTGCGCGTCACGCGCGGGCGGCGCCGGGTCGGCGACGGCGTCGGGCCGGCGGACGCGACCACCGACTCCTTCGTCGCCTCCGCCGCCTTCAGCGCGTCGTACTTCGCGAAGAAGTTGCGGAACACCAGCGCCGGCAACGTCCCGCCGAACACCGAGCGCACGCCGTGGACGTTCTTCATCGGCTTGTTGCCCTTGGCGTGGCCGAGCCAGGTGACCACGCACAGGTCCGGCTTGCAGCCGGCGAACCACGCGTCGGTGCTGTCGTTCGTCGTCCCCGTCTTGCCGAAGACCTTGACGCCCGGGATCCGCGCGGCGCGCGCCGTGCCGTACTCCACGACGTCGCCCATCGCCTCGACCACCTGGTCGGCGACGGTCTTCGGGATGACGCGACGCCCGGGCGGGCTCGGGTCGGCCTTCATGACCTCCACGCCGCTGAACGTCTTCTTGGTGTCGGCGTCGCGCTTCTCCTCCACGATCATCCGGATGTCGTGGCGGACGCCGCCCGCGGCGAGCGTCGCGTACGCCTGCGCCACCGACAGCGGCGTGACCGAGACGGCGCCGAGCGACATCGCGGGGTTGGTGCCGATCCCCCGCTCCGGCCCCATCCCGGCGGCGACCGCCGTCGCCTTCACCTTCTCGGTCCCGATCTCGTTGGCGACCCTGGCGTAGACGGTGTTCACCGACAGCGCCAGCGCGCGGCGCAGCGTGAAGTTGCCGCGCTCGCTCGCCTCCGAGTTGCAGAGGTGGTACCTCGGCTTCGTCGGCAACGTCGTGCAGCCCGGGCCGTAGTAGACGGTGTCCAGCGTCTTGCCGTTCTGCAGCGCCGTCGCCAGCGTGAACGGCTTGATCGCGGAGCCGGTCTGCCGCTTCGCGTCCTCGACCAGGTTGAGGCCGTTGCGGACGTAGCGGCTGGAGAAGATCGCCTTGAGGTCGCCGTTGCGCGGGTCGATCGCCACCACCGCCGCGTCCGGCTCGTCCGGGTCCGGCGACGCCGGGTTCAGCCCCGGCAGCACCGTGTAGACCGACTGCTCCATCGCCCGCTGCATCAGCAGGTCGAGCGTCGTCCGGATGCGCAGGCCGCCGCGGTACAGGTCGTCGTCGTTGAGCGTCTGCTTCAGCTCGCGCGTCACCATGTCGGTGAAGATCGGCGCCTCGGTGGCCTCCGCCGGCGGCCGCAGCCGCGCCAGCGCCAGCGGCAGCCGGTACGCCCGCGACGCGTCGATCGGCGTGATGAACCGGTTCGCCGACATCCGCTCCAGCGCGTAGAACTGCCGCTCCTTCGCGAGCTTCATGTTCCGGACCGGGTTGTACTTCGACGGCGCCGAGACGAGACCGGCCAGCATCGCCGCCCGCGCCAGCTCGGTGATCGGCGAACGCCGCCCGCTCGCCCGGTCCAGCGCCAGGTCCTTCACCGGCACGCCGAAGTAGTACTTGCTCGCCGCCTGCACGCCGTACGTGCCGTTGCCCAGGTACACGCTGTTCAGGTAGCGGAGGAGGATCTCCTCCTTCCCGAACTGCTTCTCCGCGCGGTACGCGAGCGCCGCCTCCCGCATCTTCCGCAACGCCGTCCGCTCCCGGCCGACGTAGATGTTCTTCACGTACTGCTGCGTGATCGTCGACCCGCCCTGCCGCGACTCCCCGAACACGTCCCGGTACCCCGCCCGCATGATCGCGATCGGGTCGACGCCCTTGTGCTGGAAGAACCGTTCGTCCTCCGCCGCGATGATCGCGTTGCGCATCGCCGCCGGGATCGCGCCCGCCGGCACGTCCTCCCGGATCTCCGGCGCCCGGATCGAGGCGAAGTACCGCTCGTTCGCGTCCAGCAGCAGCGCCGCCGGGAGACGTTCCGGCACCGACAGGTCAATCGGGGCCGACAGCATGCCGACGACGAACGAGGCCAGCGACACCAGCGCCGCGAGCAGCGTCCACCGCACGAACGGGAACCGCTTGCGGCGCACCCGCGGCCGCACGGGGTTGCCACCGCCGCCGCGAGCGGCAAGAGTCTGGGCCACCGGCCGAGAGTACGACGGAGAGGCGGGCGAGTGAGCGTCAGGGTCATGGTCGTCGACGACACCGACCACGTCCGCACCATGCTGGCGGAGATGCTGGAGCTCGACGGGTTCGAGGTGGTGCTGCGCGCCGCCAACGGCGACGAGGCCGTCGCCGGCATCGACGCCGCCGACCCGGACGTCGTGGTGATGGACCTGAAGATGCCGGGCATCGACGGGCTGGAGACCACCCGCCGCATCAAGGCGGCCCGTCCGACGCAGCCGGTCATCCTCTACACGGCCTACCTGGACCCGGTCATCGAGGCGCAGGCGAAGGAGGTCGGCGTGACGCTCTGTCTCGGCAAGATCGACGGTCTTCCCGAGCTGGAACGCCAGATCTCCCGCCTGACCCTCGAGCTCGCCGGCGACGCGTAGGTTCCTCGTTCCGAGGAGCGGGCGGGGCCCCCACCCGTACCGGCTAGTTGTACTCACCAGGGACGTTGGTTGAGGTCGTGTGACGACACGATCTGAGTGATCTTGAAGGCGAAGACCTCCTGTCGTGGAGTGGAGCTGTCTAGGAACCGCTCCGCGAACAGGAGGTCTTCGTGTCTCACGCTAA
>DASTMB010000028.1 GCA_035714365.1 Mycobacteriales bacterium
CCTCTCCGAAGTGCGTGTCGAGGGAGTGGCACTTGGGCGGGGGCGCGAAGCGGTCCCGACCAAGTGCCACGAACCGCGCACGCACGGAGGAGAAACCGCAGGTCAGCCAGGTGGAGCAGCCCCACCGGAGGAGCCGCGCCGACCGGCGCCTCCACCGGCGCCTCTAGACCGGGCCGGAAGCGCCGATGGAGACGCCACCTTCAGGGCCGCCGACACGGCCGCACTCGCGCCGCCCGTCTTCACCGCGGCGACCGTGCGGGCCGTCCGGCGGGCCAGCGTGTGCGTCCGGTACACGCGGTGGGTTACGTCACCACTGCCGAGCCCGGTCGCCGCGCCCGCCGCCCAGCCGGGCAGCTTCGCCATCAGCGCCAACGTGGCGACGCCGGCGAGCGCGCCGACGAATCCCGTCTTGTCCGAGCTGAACATCGCGACGTACGTCGCGATGAGGACCGCGTGAGCGATCGGCAGGAACACCGCCGTCACCTGGAGCCGCCACCACGCGCGCATCGCCGCGCCACCCGAGGGCAGCAGGCTGAGTCCGGCGGCGAACGGTGCCAGCACGATCAGCAGCCACAACGTGGCCCACCGCGCGAGACCCAGCACCGTCAGCACGACCAGGAAGACGACGCCGACGAGTTCGGTGACGAGCAGCGCGAACGAGCTGCCGAGGTCGCCGCCGAGGTGCCGCAGGAAGATCGACGTCATCGGGTCGGCGGCGCCGTTCAGCCCGGCGGTGGTGAGCGCGTCGACGAGCTTGTTCGCGAGCTGCACCTCCAGCGCGACGACCGGCAGCGAGACGGCGGCGGTGAGCAGCGAACTCGCCAGCCGGACACCGACCGCCTCGCGGGCGGCCGTGCCCATGCGGGTGGACGAGCCGGTGATCATCGCGGTGCCGGCGATGCCGACCAGCAGACCGGCGAGGACGAGCAGCGCGGCGAGCGACGTCGCCCACAACCGGCGCAGCGTCGGCTCGGCGAGCAGGTCCGGGGTGTGCAGGACGTAGCGCAGGACCGGCTCCGCGAGGCTGTGCAGGAAGTCGTCGACGAGGTCGCGCAGGAAGCCGCGGATCAGCGAGCCGATGCCGTCGCCGACGAACCCGAACGGGTCGGGGATCGGAATCTGCGCGCCGGGCCCGGTCGCCGGGGACGCCGCCGGGAGGAAGGCCACAAGGGCGTTGGTGATGATGGCTACCTCCGGGTCGGTGAGCGGCCCTCGACGACCGGGCCTGGCGTGCGGAGCACCGTGCGCCCCAGGTGTTGCACCTCCGGCCCCTCCCGGCCGAACTTCACGAAAACCTCACGACGGGTTACCAGAACTTCACGACGACCTCACGGCCGCGGTAACCCCACCGTGAGCTTTTGGTGAAGTCCGAAAACGACCGTGCTCCTCTCCCCGCCGACACGCGGCGGGCGACGAGAGGAGCACCACATGAACGCCACTCGCACCGCCGCCGCAGCGGCACTGGCAGCCGGGCTTGCCGGGAGCGCCTGCACCGCGACACGGACCCCGACGGCGGTCATCACGATCGCACCCGTCCAGGCACCGACGCAGCGGCCCTCCGCGACGCCGAGCCCGACGCCGAAGCCCCAGGCGAAGACCACGCCGAGCGGCGACGGCAGCGTCGACTTCCTCGGCCGCTTCACCGACACGGGCGACCCGAACGGCACGCCGGTCCAGTTCACGATCCGCTACCTCAACGCGCTGCGCGCCGGGAAGTGGACCGCCGCGGTCCGCGAGATGGCGGCCGTCGAACGCGGCTACATCAGGGTCAAGGACAACGCGGTCGCCGTCGGCCGCGACGTCCTCATCCACAGCTCCGGCGGGCACCGCAGCCTGCCGCTCTGCACCTCCGGCGTGAGCGCCGGGCGGGACGCCGTCGTCATCCGGTGCGGCGACCTGCGGGTCATGGTGCACGTCGAGACGTGGCGCGGCTTCCGCGGCGTCAAGGTTGACGAGGTGTTCGTGCCGAGCGACCACTACGGGCACCCGCACACGCACGCCTACACGGCGTTGCTGTCATGAGGACGTACTTCCCGGCCGAGCCGGCGCGGCGCGCACTGCGCCGGCTCGTGGCCGAGACCGACGACAGCATCTGCGCCATCGCCGCGAACATCGGCGTCGACCCGTGCACCTTGCACCGGCTCTTCATGCGCGACCGTCTCCGCTGGGACGCGGCAGACCACATCGCGGTCGCGCTCGGCTACCACCCCTGCCAGCTCTGGCCCGAATGGTTCGACGACATCGAGGAGACGCCATGACGATCGACGGACCTGCCCGACGTCCTCACGATCGAGGAGGCGGCACGCTTCCTGCGGATCAGCCGCGGCCTTGCCTACGCCGGGGCGCGACGTGGTGATCTGCCCACCGTGCGGGTCGGCCGGCGACTGCTCGTCCCGCGTGGACGGCTTCTCGTCTGGCTGAACGCCGCGCGCTCCGATGGTGACTGATGTGCTGGCGGTTCCCTCATTGCAGGCGGGGCTGCCCGGCCACCTCTTGGCTCGTCAGGTGTGCCGCGTGCGAACTGGCCCGCGCCGTTCGCGCACCCTGCCTTCGGGAGTGATCACGTAGTCCGGTGGCCGCCAGGCGAGCGTCCCCTCGGCGTCGATGAGGAGCGTGCCCTTGTTGAGCGTGACGGTCCATCCTCCGTCGCGCTGCGGCGCCGCGAGGACACGAAGGTCCCAGTGGCAGCAGCTGAGGTCATGACCCGCTTCGACGGCGCGGTCGTGGTCGAACGGGGCCGGGTGCGTGTAGCCGATGATCCGAGCGACGAGGTCGACGCAGTAGTCCCCGGCGCTCGGCACCAGGTGCTTCACCGCGTCCAGCCGTTCGCGCAGATCGGCGGGCGAACCGCGCCGGTCGGTGAGACCGCCGAGCGCCTCGGAACGGAGGAAGTGCGGCACGATCAGGCTGGCGATGTACGACGATTGCGCGAGCCCCTCGCCGGCGAGCTGCAGCAGCACGGGGAGGTTCGTCCACGAGGGAACGACGAGTTCTTCGTCTTCCGGCATGAAGCAGACGTCGGAGTCCGACGCCCATTCGCGCAGCACCTCCGGGTCTTCGGTGCCTTCGAGCGGCAGTTCTCGCACTCCTTGATGGAAGCACAGCACGCAGACGTCGAGTAGTACGGTCGCGCGGACCCCGACCCGTCACGACGCCGTGCACCTCGGCCACACGGCGGCATCCGCCACAACCCCCGTAGCGGGCGGTCCGCCGACGCGGCACCATCCCGCCATGAGGAGACGTACCGCTTCATTCGTCGTCGCCCTGTGCGCCGCCGCAGCGCTCTCCGGCTGCTCGGACGGCGCCAAACCATCGTTGGACGCGCGACCCGAGATCAGCATGCAGTTCCGTTACCTCGAGTCCACGGACCCGAAGTCGCCGAACTGCCTCAAGACGCGTTCGCAGAACCCGGACGCCAACGAGCAGGCGATCGTGACGGACTCGACCCATTGCATGCTCGTCGGCCCGGCGAAGTGGACGATCCGGCACGTGCTCGACGCCGACGTCGACGTGAAGGAGTCCAAGGCCGGCCGCATCGTGATCAAGGTCCTTCCGATGTCACAGCCCGACCTCGACGCCGTGCGCAAGCTAGCCGACGACGCCGACGGTAAGGACATCGCCGTCCTCTTCCAGGGCCGGCTGTACGGACCCATGCCCGCGGGCGAGCTCACCCGCGACCGGGAGATCAGGGTTACGACCGACCTCGCCGAGCCGCTCGCGCGGTACGTCGCAAAGTTGATGTCCGCGTCGGTGGTGTAGCCGAACCACGGGCAGCGCTCGACGGCTGCTCAGGCCACCTCGGCTTACGCGACTCCGCCCAGCGCCGGTGGCGCCAGCGCCTCCCGGAGCGCGGCGCCGAAGCGGTCCCGGATGGCGTCGAGGCGGCCCGGCACGAGGTGGCCATAGAGGTCGACGGTGTGCGCGATCTGGCTGTGGCCGGGGATCTCCTTGAGTTCGGAGAGCTTCGCGTCGGAGAACGTCAGCAGCAGCGATGCCGCCGTGTGGCGAAGGTCGTGGAACCGGAGCTCGGGCAGACCGACGGCTTCCCGTACCGGGTGCCAGACGCGGTACACCGCGCTGCGGTCGAGCATCGCGCCGGTCTCCGTCGTGAAGATCAGCCAGCGGTCGGCCGGCAGTCGGTCGAGGTGCGCGGTCAGCAGCTCGGCGAGCGGCTCGACGATCGGGACGTCGCGGATGCCGGCCTCGCTCTTCGGCTCCTCACGGACGAGGCGTGGCTTCCGGCGCGCGACCTCGGACAGGGTCGCGGTGACGTGCAGGACGCGGTGCTCCAGGTCGAGGTCGTCGCGGGAGAGCGCGAGCAGCTCGCCGAGCCGCAGGCCGGTGAAGATCGCGGTCGCGAAGAGCGCGCGCCACTCCTCGGGCGCCGCCGTGACGAGCGCCCACGCCTGCTTGAACGTGAGCACCCTCGGTCGGCGCTTCTGCTGGCGCGGGACGCGTAGCCCGGTCGTCGGCAGGTAGGGCAGGTGGCCGTCGGACTGCGCGGTCTTGAGGATGCTCTTGAGGACCGCGACGTGGTCGCGCACCGTGTTGTTCGCGAGGCCGAGCTGGAGCTGCTGCGCGTACCACTCGCGGACGAGTGCTGGCGTGATCTTCACGAGCCGGTACCGGCCGAAGAACGGCACGAGGTGCGCGTGCAGGGTCGAGCGGTAGCCGCGGCGGGTCTGCGACTTGAGCTGGTAGGTCTCGATCCAGTGCGCGGCGTACTCGGCGAACGTCGTCTTGCTGCCCGCGACGAACGTGCCCGAGTTGAGCTCGGCGTCGATCTTCGCCTTGTACGCGATCGCCTCGTCGATGGTGTCGCCGGCCTTGCGGCGGAACGTCTTGCCGGTCGCGTCGCGCCAGTCGTAGACGAACGCGTTCCCGCGCGGGCGGATGCCCGGCGGCAGGCTCCTGGGTCGTGCCATGTGCTCCTCCTCGACGCCGTTGGGCGCCGCACTGCGACGTACAGGAGGAGAGGGTGCGCTGCACCTGTTGCAGGTCTTGCCAGCATTTGCCAGCAATCTGCCAGCATCGGCCGTCGGCCCGGTCTGGGAGAGCGGCCGACGACCCCGCTGACCTGCGGGAACGAGAGCCGACGCCCGGACTCGAACCGGGAACCTGCCGATTACAAGTCGGCTGCGCTGGCCAGTTGCGCCACGCCGGCGAGGTGCGGTTCGAGCGTAGCCGCTACGACTGCACGCCGATCGTGAGCACGAGCACGTTGGCGGAGATGTGCGAGGGCGCGTCGAGGCCGGCGAGGCGGGTGACGTCGAGGATGCCGGCGTAGTTGCCGCGCGGCACGAGCGAGGCGGCGTACGTCCACGCGTCGGCGGCGGGCACGCGCGCGTCCACCTGGAACGTGGTGGCGCAGTCGGCGTCCTTGGTGACGCAGGCGTCGAGGCGTTCGACGGCGGTGAGGGAGTCGGACGAGGCGGCGCCGGCGGCGACGACGAGGGCGCGGCTGGTGAGCTTGAGCAGGGTGCGGTGCGCGGTGCCGGTGGAGCCGGCGGCGACGTCGAAGTCGGCGCGGCGCACGGAGAGGGGGGCGCGGCCGGTGGGGACGTGGCCGCGGTAGCCCTGGCCGGCGATCGGGATGAACACCTCGGCGGGGCCGTCGGCGAGGAGGAACGCGCGGTACCGGCCGGCGGCGACGTCCCAGCTCTCACCGAGGCGCATGAGGGTGCCGTCGCCGGTGGCGCCGACGCGCGGCATGACGAGCGCGCCGACGGTGTCGCGGTTGGCCGGGGCGGGCGAGAGGAAGAAGCCGGCGAACGACCCGTGGCGGGTGACGCGGATCGCGCTCGGGTCGATGGTGGTGTTGACGTAGACGGTGAGGTCCACGTACGCGGTGCGGCTGCCGCGGAGCAGGATGCCCTCGTCGCCGGCGGCGCGGGAGGGGACGGCCAGGCCGAGGCAGACGAGCAGCATCGCGAGCAGAGGTGGCACGCGACGCATCGGACGGGCTCCGGCAGGGGTCGGGCCGCTAGCGGCGGTTAGGAGACGTCGGCGATCTCTCGGGCGCGCAGGTGCATGTCGAGCTTGCGCTTGATGCGCTGCAGGGCGTTGTCGATCGACTTGACGTGCCGGTTCAGCGACTCGGCGATCTCCTGGTACGACTTCCCCTCGACGTACAGGCGCAGCACCTCGCACTCGAGGTCGGAGAGCACCTCGTCGAAGTGGCGCTGGAGCGCGCGGATCCGCTCGGAGGAGATGACGAGGTCGGCCGGGTCGGTGATGGCGACGGTCGGGATGACGTCGCCGAGGGTGCGGTCGCCGTCCTCGTCGGAGACGACCGGCCGGTTGAACGAGACGTACGAGTTGAGGGGCGTGTGCTTCTGCCGGGTCGCGGTCTTGATCGCGGTGATGATCTGGCGGGTGACGCAGAGCTCCGCGAACGCGCGGAACGACGTCTGCATCTCGGTGTTGAAGTCCCGGATCGCCTTGTAGAGGCCGATCATGCCTTCCTGCACGATGTCCTCGCGGTCGGCGCCGACGAGGAAGTACGAGCGGGCCTTGACGCGAGCGAAGTTGCGGTACTTCGTCAGCAGCTCCGCGAGCGCGACGTCGTCGCCGGCGCGGGCAGCGAGCACCAGCTCGTCGTCGGTACGCACCTCGTCGTCGAGGTGGTCGCGGTGACGTCGCACGAAGATCCGCCCTTCGCATGGGGGTAGGCGCGTCGGGTGTCCAGGCCGGTCCAAGGATGGTAAGACGATTTGCCCTACCTTGACCACCCCTGAGTTCCTTCACCCATCCGCAGTAACGAGCGGCGGGCAGGTGGGTTACGGCCCCGTCCGGCGGCGCCTCGCGACCTCGGCCAGCGTGACGGCCGCGGCGACGGACGCGTTGAGCGACTCGGTCTCGGCCACCATGGGGATCCGCACGAGCACGTCGCACGTCTCCCCCACGAGCCGGCCGAGGCCGCGCCCCTCGGAGCCGACGACGACGCACAACGGCTCGGTGGCCAGCTCGAGGTCGTCCAGCGACAGCTCCCCGTCGGCGGCGAGGCCGACGACGGAGACCCCCGCGTCGGCGAACGAGCGCAGGGTCCGGGTGAGGTTGGTGGCCCGCGCGACGGGCACGCGGGCGGCGGTGCCGGCGCTGGCCTTCCAGGCGGCGGCGGTGAGGCCGGCGGCGCGGCGCTCGGGGACGACGACCCCGTGGGCGCCGAACGCCGCCGCGGAGCGGACGACGGCGCCGAGGTTGCGGGGGTCGGTGACGCCGTCGAGCGCGACGAGCAGCGGCGGCTCGGGGTGCTCGAACGCCCGGCGCAGCAGGTCGTCCGGGTGGGCGTAGTCGTACGGCGCGACGACGAGCGCGAGCCCCTGGTGGACGGCACCCTCGGTGAGCCGGTCCAGCTCGGGCTTGCCGGCCTCGCGCACGGGGACGTGCTGCGCGGCGGCGGTCTTGAGCGCCTCGGTGACCCGGTCGTCGTGGTCGAGGCCGTGGGCGACGACGAGGGTGCGGGCGGGGACGCCGGCGCGCAGCGCCTCGACGACTGGGTTGCGGCCGGCGACGACCTCGTCGACGTCGGCGAGCAGGCCCCGCCTGGGGGCGGGCGCGCGCTTGGTGGGCGACTGGCGGCGCGCGGGCGCGTCGCCGCGGGGGACGGCGATGCCGACGGGGGTGCGGCGGGTGGCCGGGCGGCGCGACGGCCAGGGACCGGGCGCGTCGACCTGGCCGCGCTCGCCGCGCGGCTTCTCGGCGGGGCGGCCGTCGCGCTTGGCCGCGGCGGCGGCGCGGCGCGCGGCGGGGTGCCCCTTGCGCTCCTCGGCGGGCGGCGTGGGGCCCTTCCCCTTGAGCTTGTCCTTGCCGTGCCCGCCGGAGCCGACCGGCGCGCCCTTGCGGTGCGAGCCGGCCTTGCCGGCGCGGCCGCCCTGGCCGCCCTTCGCGACGGCCTTGCCGCCGCCTACGCGCTTCCCAGGTGCCACCGGACGCCTCCCGCCGTGTCCTCCACGACGACGCCCGCCGCGGCCAGCCGGTCGCGGATGGCGTCCGCCTCGGCGAAGTCCTTGCGCGCCCGCGCCGCCGACCGCGCCTCGAGCGCGATCTCGACCAGCGCGCCGACCGTCTCGTGCAGGTCGCCGGCCGCGGCCGGCCACTGGCCGACCGGGTCGAGGCCGAGCACGTCCAGCATCCGGCGGACCGTGGCCCGGCAGTCCGCGGCGGTGGGGCGGTCGCCCTCGGCGAGGGCGGCGTTGCCGCGGCCGACGGTGGTGTGCACGACGCCGAGCGCGCGGGAGACGGCGAGGTCGTCGTCCATCGCGGCGGCGAACTCCGCCCACGCCGCCTCGTCCACGGTGCCGTCGGTGGCGGCGTTGCGGACGAACGTCTCGATCCGGCCGTACGCGGCCGCGGCCTCGGCGAGCCCGGCGGCGCTGTACTCGATGTTGGAGCGGTAGTGGGCGCCGCCGAGGAGGTAGCGCAGCACCTGCGGGCGGACGCCGGAGGCGAGCACGTCGGCGACGACGAGGGAGTTGCCGAGGGACTTGCTCATCTTCTCGCCGCCGGTGTTGACCAGGCCGTTGTGCAGCCAGTAGTTCGCGAAGCCGTCGCCGGCGCAGGCGGACTGGGCGTTCTCGTTCTCGTGGTGAGGGAAGACGAGGTCGTAGCCGCCGCCGTGGACGTCGAACGGCTGCCCCAGGTACTTCACCGACATCGCCGAGCACTCGAGGTGCCAGCCGGGGCGGCCCGGCCCCCACGGCGTGTCCCAGAACGGCTCCCCCGGCTTGTGCGCCTTCCACAGCGCGAAGTCGAGCGGGTCGCGCTTGGGGCGGGTCGGGTCGACCTTCTCGGTCTGCATCATCGCGTCGGGCCGCTGGCCGGAGAGCTCGCCGTAGCGGTCGAACGACCGGACGTCGAAGTAGACGTCGCCGCCGGACGCGTACGCGTGCCCCTTGTCGATGAGCGTCCGCATCAGCGCGATCATCTCGGGCACGTGGCCTGTGGCCCGCGGCTCGACGGTCGGCGGGAGGACGCCGAGCGCGTCGTAGGCGGCGTTGAACGCGCGGGTGTTCTGCTCGGCGACCGCCCAGTTGGTGATCCCGGCGTGCGCGGCCTCGTGGATGATCTTGTCGTCGATGTCGGTGACGTTGCGGACGAACGTCACGTCGTAGCCGCTCGCGGACAGCCACCGGCGCAGGATGTCGAACGCGACCGCGCTGCGCGCGTGACCGACGTGCGGCGGCGCCTGCACGGTGGGGCCGCAGACGTAGACGGTCGCCGTCCCCTCGACGACGGGGACGAACGGGCGCGCCTCGCGGCTGCGCGTGTCGGTCAGGGTCAGCGGCACGCCGGGCATCGTACGGCGCGCCCGCTCACGGCAGGCCTACGGCACCACCAGCGTCCCCCTCATCCCCGGGTGGATGCTGCAGAAGAACGCGTACGAGTGGCCGTGCTCGACCCGGTCCATCCCCTCGACCGGCGTGACCTCGCCGAGGCCGACGAGCGCGCTGCGGAACAGCGGCAGGCCGTCCGGCCCGTGGTCCACGGCGACGACGTCGTGCTGCGGCAGGTCGTTGTTGACGAACGACAGCGGCCCGCCGGCGGGCGCGACCATGATCGGCGTCGCGTACGTCGAGTAGAACGCGCCGGGGCCGGCGACGACCGCGGGACCGGGCGAGCCCTCCGGGAGCGGCGGCGCGGGCGGGACCGGCGGCACGGTGCTGCCGTTGCCACCGGGCCGGAACGCCACGACGAACCCGTTGGCCAGGCCGGTGATCCCGGTCGCGGCGTAGACGGTGTTCCGCGCGATCGCGACGCCGCCCCACGACAGCGCCGGGTCGGCGCCGGTGGTCGAGCCCGCGAGGATCGGGCGGTGCAGCAACGGCACGCCGTTGCGGCTGTCGTACGCGTCGAGGAAGCCCTTGAGGTCGACGGTGTAGACGATGCCGTTGGCGACCGAGACCGGCTCGCCCCAGTGGGCGGCGTCGGCGACCGGGCTGGCCCACCGCAGCGACCCGCCGTTGCCCAGCGACCACAGGTAGCCGGCCGGGGTGACCGGTCCGTAGACGTTGGTGCCGTCGAACGCCGTCGACCCGACGATGCCGCCGACGAGGGCCGGCGGGCCGACCAGGCTGGTCCAGACGCGGTCCATCGTGGCCGCGTCGAACACGTGGTAGACGCCCGACTTCTGGCCCGCGCCGACGAGCCTGCGGCCGGCCGCGTCGGTGAACAGGTTCGGGGACGCGCCGAAGTCGAGGTCGAGGTCGCCGCACGAGCCGAGGCCCTGCGGGTAGTACGGCGGGTTGTTGCCGGTGAAGTCGACACAGGGGAGGTCCTGCGTGCTGGGCACGTACTCGTCGATGTCGCCCTTGTACGAGCCGACGATCTCGCCCCACGTGGCGCGCGTGCGGTCGACGTCGAGCTTCAGTACGGCGTTGGTGTGCGGGTGCTCGGCCTGCGGGCGGAACGGGTTGCCCGCGCCGACGTACGCGTAGCCGGTCGCGGTGTCGACGGCGGGCGTCGACCAGACGCCGCCGCCGGCGTAGTCGTCGGCCGGCGTGGCCGACGGCGCGTGCACGGTCCACGTCTTCTTGAGGATCGTGCCGTCGGTCGCGTCGACGAAGTTGAGGCTGCCCTGGAACGCGTACCGGTCCGCCTCGTCGCCGAGCTCCGCGGAGCCGCCGGAGACGCCGACGACGACCGCGCCCTGGACGACGACCGGGCTGGAGTACGAGTCCGACCCCGGCTGCGTGTCGATCGGCTGCGTCCACCAGTCGACCGCGCCGGTCGCCTGGTCGAACGCCGCGACGTACGGCCCGACGCAGGTGCCGGTGCAGCCCGCGACGCGCGACGTGCGCGACACGGCGACGATGACGCGGCCGCCGTCGACGGCGACGGAGGAGTTGATGCCGCCGCCCTCGGGCACCTTCGCCTTCCACACCAGCGCGCCGGTGTCGGCGTTGAGCGCGAACACCCAGCCGCGGTTGGACCCGACGTAGAGGCAGCCGTCGGCGACGATCGGCGTGCCGGTGAAGTCGCCGTCGCCGCCCGCGACCACGGACGAGAACGTCCACGCGGGCGCGAGCAGCGGCACGTCGGCGTGGGCGATCTGCCGCTCGCGCTCCTGGTGCCGCGTGTTCGCCGCGTCGTGGCCGAACGTCCGCCACTCGCCGCCGGGGACGTTGACCGGGCCGCAGCCGGGCACCGGCGACGGGAGGGGGCCGACCGCGCTCACCGGTGGGGGCACGGTGAGCGCGGTCGCGCTCAGCAGCGCGGCGGTGACCAGACGGGACCTGTTCATGAAGTCACCTCGAACGCTCCGCGCATGAAGGGGTGGATACGGCAGAAGTACGTGACGATCTCGCCGGGCGCGTAGCCCGCGCCGGACGTCACCGGCAGGCTCCACGTCGCGGCGTTCTTCGCCGCCGACACGGTGGGGATGCCGAAGCCGAGCTGGGCCGAGTCGAAGTCGAGCGACCGCCCGAGGCTGGTCACGCCGTCCGGGACGGGGAACGACGTGCCCGTCGCGCCGAGACACGGGAACGCGCACGACGTGGCCGTGTGGTAGACGTTCGCGGCCGCGTCGGCGTTGGTGAACGTCAGCGTGCTGCCGACCTTCACCGTCGGCACGCCGGTCACCGCCGCCATCGACAGGTCGCCGGGGACGTAGGTGAACCCGGTGATCGCGACGTTGTTCGCGGCCCGGCCGCGCGGGGCGGTCAGGGTGCCGCCCGGGCCGCCGTAGTTGTCGTTCTCGTGCAGGTGGCCGTGCGTCATCCAGCCGCGGTGGCACAGCGTCGGCGTGGCGGCGAGGAGACCGCCCGAGGGGCACTCCGCGCCGTCGTCGACGGTCACCGCGAACGGGTCGACGCCCGGCGCGGTCGGCGTGCCGTCCGGCCGGTCCGGCGCGATGTAGGCGACGGCGATCCCCATCGCCTCGTAAACCGAGGCGACCGTGGTGTCGTACGTCGCGTTGCTGCGCAGCACGTCGCCCGGCTTCACCCGGACGCCCCAGTACGGCAGCGCCTGCACCGTCTGCGAGAAGTCCCAGCTCGTCGGTGGCCCGCCCGTCCGGGTCTGGTCGGTGCGGTCCCAGTACCGGGCCTCGCCGGTGTAGATGCGCCGCGACTGGGTGCCGCGGACGAGGTCGATGTCGTTCGTCAGGCCGCCGGGATGGAGGTGGCCGGCGACGTGGATGAGCGTGCCGCCCTGGAAGTTCGTGGCGCGCCCGAGCGAGCTGCCGCGCGACGGCAGCCGCAGGTCGGTGCCGGGCTTGTCCGGCGGGGCGCCCTGGCCGCCGACGACCTTGCCGTACGGGTCGAGCTTGGCGCACTCCTGGCGCGGCCAGGTGCACGTGCCGCCGCTGCCGAACCCGCGCTCGACGTTGAACACCGGGTAGAAGCCGGGCCGCACGTCCATCCAGATCGGGTACGCCGGCTTGATGCCCATCGCGTCGCCCGTGGCCCTCGGGATGTAGTCGACGTCGTAGGTGATGAACACCTCGATCGGCTGCGGGACCGCGCTGTGGATCATGTAGAGGATCAGCCACGCGTCGGAGCCCTTGACCGGCAGGCCGTAGCCGCGCGGCAGCGAGAACGACGTCTTCTCCTCGCCCGCGAACGTGAACGCCGTGCCCTCGCCGTAGGTCGGCTCGGTGATCCACACCGCGTGGTGCAGGTGCACCTGCTCGATCGGCGGCACGGTGCCGTCCTCCGCGCGGACCAGGTCCGGCGCGAACCGCGTCATGTACCCGTCGTAGAGCGGCTTCTCGATCCGGATCGGCTCGACCAGCACGTCGTTCTGGCCGGGCTTCACCGTGAACGGCCCGTAGCTGAAGCGGAGCCGCTGGCACTTGCCGGGGTACCGCTCGTACTCCGGTCCGGCCCACCCCTCGCGCTCGGCCCAGGCCGCCTCCTGGAGGTCGCCCGGCTTCGGCGTGCACGGGCGCGGGAGGACCGTCGCCGCGAAGTTCGGCTCGGACGTCGGCGGGGTCGCGGCGGCGATGGGGACGCCGACCGAGGCGAGCACGAGCGCGGCGGCGAGCAGGGCGGCGCGGCGGGTCACGAGGTCACCTCGAAGGCGCCGCGCATGAACGGGTGCACGCGGCAGAAGTAGGTCACGACCTCGCCGGGGGCGTACCCGGCGGCCGTGCTGACGTCGAGGTCCCAGGTGACCTCGTTCTTCGCGGCGGAGAGGGTGGGGACGCCGAGGCCGAGCTCCGCGGAGTCGAAGTCGAGCTGCCGGCCCGCGCTCGTCGCGCCGTCCGCGACCGGGAACGCCACCCCGGTCGAGCCGGTGCACGGGAACGCGCACGAGGTGACCGTGTGGTAGACGTTGCCGAACGCGTCCTCGTTGGTGAACCGGAGCTTCTGCCCGAGGCGCACGGTCGGCAGGCCGGTCATCGCGACGAGCGACAGGTCGCCCGGCGCGTACGCGAACGACGCGATGTCGACCCGGCTCGTGCTCCGCCGCGTCGCGGCCGCGGCGAGGGTGCCGCTGGGGCCGCCGAAGTTGTCGTTCTCGTGCAGGTGGCCGTGGGTCACCCAGCCGCGCGTGCACAGCGTCGGCGTCGCCGCGAGCAGCCCGCCGCTCGGGCACTGCGGCGCCTCGTCGACCGGGGCCGTGAACGGGTCGACGCCGGGGGCGGTGGGCGTCCCGTCGGGCAGGTCGGGCGAGATGTACGCGACCGCGATGCCCATCGCCTCGTACACCGACTGGATCGTCGTGTCGTACGTCGCGTTGCTGCGCAGCACGTCACCCGGCTCCACCCGGACGCCCCAGTGCGGGAGCGCCTGCACGCCGACCGAGAAGTCCCACGACGTCGGCGGCCCGCCCGTCCGCGTCGGGTCGGTGCGGTCCCAGTAGTACGCGTCGCTCGTGTAGATGCGCTGCGTCCGGCCGCCGCGGACGAGGTCGATCTCGTTGCGGATGCCACCGGGGTGCAGGTGGCCGCCGATCGCGATGAGCGTGCCGCCCTGGAAGTTCGGGCTCTTGCCGAGCGCCGCGCCGCGCGACGGGAGGCGGAGGTCCGTGCCGGGCTTGGTCGCCGGCGCGCCCTGGCCGGCGATCACGTCGCCCCACGGGTCGAAGTTCGCGCACTTCTGCCGCGGCCAGGTGCACTCGCCGCCGGTCCCGAAGCCGCGTTGCGTGTTGAACACCGGGTACGAGCTGGGCCGGACGTCCATCCAGACCGGGTACGCCGGCTGGAGGCCGATCGCCCGGCCGGTCGCCTTCGGGATGAAGTCGAGGTCGTACGTGATGTAGACGACCGTCGGCTGCGGCACCGCGCTGTGGATCATGTAGAGGAGCTGCCAGTCGTCGGTCGCGCTCACCGGCATCCCGTAGCCGCGCGGCACCGCGAAGATCGTCTTCTCCTCGCCGGAGGCCATGAACGGCCCCAGCCCGTACTCGCGGGTCGTCGTCCAGACCGCGTGGTGCAGGTGCACCTGCTCGATCGGCGGCACCGTGCCGTCCACCAGCACCAGGTCGGGGTCGAACCGCGTCAGCCACCCGTCGTACGCCGGCTTCTCGATCGTCACCGGCGAGAGCAGCACGTCGTTCTGGCCGGGCTTGACGGTGATCGGGCCGTAGGTGAACCGCAGCCGCTGGCACGCGCCGGGGTACCGCTCGAACTCCGGGCCGGACCAGCCCTCGCGCTCGGCCCACGCGGCCTCGGCGACGTTGCCCGGCTCCGGCGTGCACGGCCGCGGCAGCACGGTCGTGACGACGTTGGGCTCGGGGTACGGCGGGCTCGCGCCGAACGCCGGCGCGGTCGGCGCCGTCAGCAGGCAGGCGAGCAGCAACGCGGGACCACGACGCATGGAGTCTCCTGTAGGGGGAGGGACCCGCGCGACTGGGACGAGGGGGTACGTCTCGGCGAGGAAACGGGCGAACGCGCGAAAGGTCGCGCCGCGCGTCAGATGCCGTAGGAGACGACGTGCTCCGGGGGGACGCGGATGACGACGCGGACGGCGTCCGGCGCGTCCCCCGGGTACGGCCGCACGCCGCGGTACTTCTCGGCGAGGTCGTCGATCAGGTCGCGGGCGCCCTCCTCGGTGAGGGTCGCGGTGCCGCGGACCTCGACGTAGGCGTACGGGTTCGCCGGGTCCATGACGAGCACGGAGACGCGCGGGTCGCGGTCGAGGTTGCGGGCGTGACGGCGGCCGCGGACGGTCGACAGCAGCACGTCGTCGCCGTCGCGCGCGACCCAGTGGACGGTGGTCTGCGGCGAGCCGTCGGCGTTGACGGTGGCGAGCGTGGCGAACGACACGGCGTCCAGCCACGCCTTCGCGGTGTCGGGGAGGGTCGGCATGCGCCGACCGTATGTCAGCGGGCGCGGACCGCGCGGCGCGGGCGGGCGAGCGCCACGGCGAGCAGCGGGAGCAGCAGGACGGCGTCGGGGGTGCGCGAGCCGGTGCCGGCGGCGCCGACGGCGGCGACGGCCGGGCCGGCGACGCGCAGGGCGGCGGCGACCGGGCCGGCGGGGCGGGTGGCGCGGGCGGCGGTCGCGGTGGTGGCGAGCGCGGCACCGGCGGCGGCCGGCGCGGCGACCGGAACGGCGGGCGCGGCCACAGCGGGAACGGCGGTCACGCGGGCGGCGGCGGCGCGGGCGCCGGCCGGGACGCGCACCGCGACGGCGGTACGGCGCGGCGCGGGCACGGCGGCGTTGCGGACGGCGGCCGGGAGGGCCGCGGGCTTCGGCGCCGAGCCGCCGGGGGCCGCGGTGGTGGTGCCGGCGACCGGGGCGGTGAAGTGGCGGAACTTCTTCTTGCCGTTGGTGACCGTGGTCGTGGTCGGGGTGGTGGTGGCCGCGGCGACCTTGAGCACGGTGCCGGTGTGCGGCGCGAGCGTGACGGAGGTGACGGTCGCGCCGGTGGCGTCGGTGGCGCCGGCGGGCGCGGTGACGGTGGTGGTCTGCGTCTCCGACGGGTTGGTGGCGGCCCAGCCGTTGGCGAACGCGCGGGTGTAGGCGGTGCCGGCCTTGACGACGCCGGAAAGCGGCGCGCCCAGGTCCCACGTCTGCTCGGTCTGCAACGGCTGCACGCCGTAGTCGCTGGTCGCGGTGAACGCGCCGCGCCCGCCGCCGTTGACGTAGAACATCGACAGCCCGTAGAGGTACGACCGGCGGTCGCCGGGGAGGTAGCGGGTGACGGCGAGGTTGAGGCCGGGCGCGGCCACCTCGGCGGCCTGCGCGGTGTAGCCGCTGCCGCCCCAGTCGCCGATGAAGCCGGTCGACGGGTCGCTGTCCATGTGCGCGAACGACTCCTCCATGCCGCCGGAGGCGAGCGAGGTCCAGTCGCTCCACAGGCCGGTGTAGAGGCGCGACTCGCCGATGTTCGGGACGAGCAGCTTGCCCTTCGCCTTGAGCGCCGCGCCCGCGGCGGCGATGAGGCCGCGCTCGCCGGCCTGGAGGGCGGCGTTGGTGGGGGCGGCGGCGAGGGTGGCGCGCGAGTACCACTTCAGCGTCGTGAGCGCGTTGTCGGCGAAGACGCCGTCCCAGCCGTTCGCGACGATCTCGTTGGTGACGTTGGCGGCCCAGCGCTGCTGGTACGCGCTGTCCCAGACCGACATCTGCCAGTGGCCGGGGTACGGGCCCCAGGAGACGCGGTTGCCGGCGGTGTCGAGCGCGAACCACTCGGGGTGGCTGCTCGCCTCGACGTAGCCGACGCCGGTGGGGAGGATCGCGGCGTCCTTGCCGCCGTCGACGGCGCCGGAGTAGGAGCGGGTCGACGACAGGCACTTGTACGCGAGCACGGTGACGGCCGGGTTCGCCGCCTTGATCCGCTGCAACGTCGTGGTCTCCCACGGGTTGAGGATCACGACGCGGTAGTGCGCGGCCGCGTACGCCGCCTCGGTGCTCGTCGGCGTGCCGTCGAGCTTCACCCAGAGGGCGGGCGGGTTCGTGACGGGCGTCCCCGCGGCCGCGGCGGGCGCGGCGGTGGCGAGGACGGTCGCCGTGGAGGCGGCGACGGCGAGGGCGGCGGCGGTGGCGAGGCGGCGGATCAGCACGCTCTGTAGTCGTCGCTACGGCCGATTACCTTGAGTGACGTTGGACCGTTCGGTAGATGCGTTCGTACTCTGCAACCGCGCGATACCAGGACAACTCGGCGGCTTTCGCCCGGCCGGCCGTTGACAGGTGGTGACCAAGGTCCCGGTCGGAGAGGGTGCGGACGACGGCCGCGGCTAGGTCGTCGGCACTCTCGGTGACCAGCGCGTGGGTGCCGGGGGTGAGGCCGAGGCCGCCGGTGGCGAGCGGCGTGGCGACGCAGGGGGCGCCGGCGGCGAGGGCCTCGAGGAGCTTGTTCTTGACGCCGGTGCCGGAGCGCATGGGGCAGAGGTACGCGCCGGCGGACCAGAGCAGCGGCCGCAGGTCGCGCAGCGTGCCGGTCACCTCGACGGCGTCGGAGGCGAGCGCCAGGACGGCGGGCGCGGGGTCGCGGCCGGCGAGCACGAGGCGTACGTCCGGGAGCGTACGGCGGACGAGCGGCAGCACCTCGGTGGCGGCGAAGACGGCGGCGTCGACGTTCGGCGCGTACCCCATGGCGCCGGTGAACAGCACGACGCGCGCGTCGCGCGGCCGCCCGTCGGGGGCCCAGAACGCCGTGTCGACGCCGTTGGTGACGACCTCGGGCGCGATGCGCGGGTCGAGCGCGCGCAGCACGTCGGCGTCCCGCTCGGAGACGACGACGACGGCGTCGGCGTCGGCGTAGGCGGTGGCCTCGAACCGGCGCATCCGCGCGGCCTCGCGCCGCATGAGCACCCGGCGCTTCGCGGAGGCGGCGACGGCGGCCTCGGCGGCCCAGTTGAGGTGCCACGCGTCGAGCGTGGCGAGCACGACGGGCGCGGGGCGGGCGGCGGCGGCCAGCCCGGCCGCCCAGCCGGGCTCGAGGTGGACGACGTCGGGCCGGAACGCCGCCGCCTCGCGGCGCAGCGCGGCGGCGAGGCCGGAGGAGCGGACCTGCTCGACCAGCACCGGCCGGCGGGACGGCAGTGAGAACATCTCCTGGCGCAGCCGGGCCGCCCTGCCCCACGGCCCCGGCACCGCCACGAACCGCCCCGCCAGGGCGGCGACCGCGAGGTCGTCGCCCGGCCGGGTCAGCGAGACGAGCGACACGTCGTGCCGTTCGCGCAGGGCGCGGAGGAGGTGGTCGAGGTGCAGGCGCAGGCCGTTGTCGGCGGGCAGCGGGTGCTCGGCCGCCACCACGAGGACCCGCATGCCCGCCAGCATCCCAGGGCGGCCGCGTGAACCCGGTGTTCCGCGTCGTCGCGCGGGCGAACGAGTCGTTCCTGACCGACGTGGACCGGCGCTCGCCGGGGCCGTACCCGTTGACGATCGTGGGCTGGCACCGGGTCGACGCCGCGCCGGGCGGCCTGTCCACGACGCCGGAGGAGCTCCGCCGGCACCTGGACCTGCTGGAGGACTGGCGGGTGCTGCCGCTGGACGAGGCGGTGCGCCGGCTGCACGACCGGACGCTGCCGCGCCGGGCCGTCGCGCTGACGTTCGACGACGGGTACGCGTCGGTCGGCGAGGTCGCCTGGCCGCTGCTGCGGGAGCGCGGGCTGCCGGCGACGCTGTACGCGGTGAGCGGGTTCCTCGACGGGACGAAGGCGTTCCCGTGGGACGGCGCCGACGCGCCGCCGCTGCTGTCCGCGGGCGCGCTGCGCGACCTGGCGGCCGACGGCATGGCGGTGGGCGCGCACAGCGTCACGCACCGCTGGCTGCCGCACCTGCCGCCGGAGGAGGTACGCCGCGAGGTCACCGGCTGCAAGCACGCGCTGGAGGACCTGCTCGGCCGCGCGGTGCGGTCGTTCGCGTACCCGATGGGCGGCTGGACGAAGCCGGTGGTCGAGGCGGTGCGCGGCGCGGGGTACGCCCACGCGGTGACCGTCGACCGGGGGCGCAACGCCGTGCGCCAGGACCCGCTGCGGCTGTACCGGTCGTTCGCGCCGCGCGACGTGACGGAGCTGCGCGGGGTGCTCGCGGGGGCGTACACGTTCCTGCGGCCGCTGGACCGCTGGCGGACGCGGAACGGCCCGGCGTTTTGACCGCCCTCACCGCCGACTCGCGGCCGGTGCGCGCGGCGCTGGTCGCGGGGCCGGTGCTCGCCGCGCTGGTCGTCGGCGCGGGCGTCGTCCGCGCGCCGGTGCTGCTCACCGAGGCGGTCGTCGCGGGGAGCCTGCTGACGCTGCTGCTGCTGCGGCTGGACCTGTCGCTGCTGCTGTTCGTGGTGGTGGCGCCGTTCGAGGCGTACGTCACGGGAGTGAGCGGCGCGGCGGTGAAGCTGACCGGGCTGCTGGTGTTCGCGGCGTGGGCGCTGCGGCTGCTCGTCGTGCGCGACCGGCGGCCGTTGCGGCACCCGGCGGTGGCGGCGTGCGCGGTGTTCGTGCTGCTCGCGCTGGCGGCGACGGTCGCGCACCCCAACGGCGGCACCGGCGTGGGCGTGCTGGTGCGGTACGTGTCGTTCGCGGGCGCGTTCGTCGTGGTGGCGGACGCGGCGCGCGACCCGCGGCTGGGGGCGCGGCTGGTGCGGGCGTTCACGCTGGCCTGCGCGGGCGCGGCGGTGGCGGGGATCTACGGCTTCGCGGTGCTGCGCTACGACCGCGCCCGGGGGCCGCTGGAGGACCCGAACGACCTGGCGTTCTTCCTGGTGGCGGCGGTCCCGCTGGCGGTGGCGCTGGCGCGGAGCACGCGGCACCGGCGGTGGTACGGCGTGGTCGCGCTGCTGCTCGCCGGGATCGCGGCGACGCTGTCGCGCGGCGCGGTGGTGGCGCTGGTCGTGGTGGTGCTGTGGGCGCTGGCGGCGGGGTGGCTGCGGCCGCGGACGGCGGCGTTGACGTCGCTGGTGGCGGTGGCGGCGATCGTGCTGCTGTCGGTGCTGGTGCCGGCGCTGGTCGAGTCGGCGCTGACGCAGAAGAAGGCCGTGGCGAGCAGCAACGTCTCGTCGCGACGGCTCCGCTGGGCCGCGGCCGGCGACATGACGCTCGACTCGCCGCTGCTGGGGCTCGGGCCGGCCGGGTTCCGGCTGAACTACCAGCGGTACCAGGGCGGGCGGGACACGACGTTCGTCGGCGGCGACGTGGCGCACGAGATGTACCTGGAGGTATCGAGCGAGCTGGGGGTGCCGGCGCTGGTGGCGTTCCTGCTGGTCCTCGCGCTGCCGTGGCGCGGGTCGCCGCCGGAGTACCGCGGCGCGATGACGGGCATGGGCGTGGCGGCGCTGTTCCTCACCGAGCAGTACTTCCTGCCGTTGTGGCTGGTCGCGGGGCTGATGGTGGCGGCGACCGCCGAGTGAGGGTCGTCCAGCTCCTGACGCAGCCGTCCGGCGGCCCCGCCGACCACGTCGCCGACGTGGCGGTCGAGCTGGCCCGGCGCGGTCACCACGTCCACGTGGTGATGCCCGACGGCGCGGCGGCCGAGCGCGTCGACGCGGCCGGGGTGGCGCGGACGGCGGGCACGATGGGCGGCAAGGGGGACCTCGGCGGCGCGCGCGCCCTGCACGACCTGCTGCGCGACGAGCGCCCGGACGTCGTGCACGCGCAGGACCGCCGCGCCGGTCTGGTCGGGCGGGTGCTCGCGCGGGTGCTGCGGCTGCCGGTGGTCTACACGCTGCACGGCGCGCCGGACGGCCTCGCCGACCTGGTGCCCGGCAACCTGCGGGCCGCCCCCCGGCGGCGCCGCGACCGGCTCTACTACCTCACCGCCGAACGCCGCCTGGCCGCGCTGGGCGGCCGGGTCGTGGTCGCGAGCGAGGCGCTGCGGTCGTACGCGGTCGACCACGTGCGCGTGCCGGCCGGGCGGGTGGACGTGGTGCCGAACGGCGTGACGTTCGAGCCGCTGCCCCACACCGGCGGCGGCGGGGTGGCCTGGGTCGGGCTGATGGTGCCGGTGAAGCGGCTGGACGTGCTGGTCGCGGCGCTGCGCTCGCTGCCGGGCGTGGAGGCGACGTTCGCGGGCGACGGGCCCAGCCGGCCTGCCGCCGAAGGGCGGATCAGGATGCCCGGGTTCGTCTCCGATGTACGACCCGTGCTCGCCGCCGCCGACGTCCTCGCGCTGCCCTCCGCGGCGGAGAACTGCCCGCTCGTCGTGCTCCAGGCGATGGCGGCCGGCCTGCCGATCGTCGCCAGCCGGGTCGGCGGCGTGCCGGAGCTGGTCGCCGACGGCGAGACGGGGCTGCTGGTGCCGCCGGGCGACCCGGTCGCGCTCGCGGCGGCGTTGCGGTCGCTGCTGGGCGACGCGGGGCTGCGCGCGCGGATGGGCGCCGCCGGGCGCGCCCGCTACGAGGCCCGCTACACCGTCGGCCACTGCGTCGACGGCCTGCTGCGCTCCTACGAACGGGCCGCGTCGTGAAGGTCGTCCACGTCATCGCCGAGCTCGGCTCGGGCGGGGCCGAGACGGTCGTCGCGGAGCTGGCGCTCGCATCGCGGCGGCGGCACGACGAGGTCTGGGTCGCCAGCAACGGCGGCCGCCACGAGTCCGGCCTGTCGGCCGTCGGCGTGCGCCTGGTGCGGATGCCGTTGCACCACCGGTCCGTCGGCGGCGCGCTGAAGGCGGCGGCCGCGCTGCTGCCGTTGCGGCGGGTGCGGCCGGACGTCGTACACGCGCACAACGTCGGCGCCGCGGTGGCCGCGCACGCCGGGCTGCGGGCGCCGTTGCGGACGCCGCCGCTGCTCGCGACGTTCCACGGCGTGGCGGACGCGGACTACCCGCGCGCGGCGTCGTTGCTGGCGAAGGTCGCCGACCTGGTCGTCGTCGTGGACGACTCGATCGGCGGCCGGCTGACCGGCGCCGGGTTCCCGGAGGACCGGCTCCGCGTCGTCGTCAACGCCGTCACCCGACCACCCCGGCACGACCGCGCGGAGGTGCGCCGGTCGCTCGGCATCCCCGACGGCGTGCCGGTCGTGCTGTCGGTCGCGCGGCTGGTCGAGCAGAAGCGGCCGGACGTGCTGGTGGAGGCGTTCGCGCGGGTGCCGGAGCCGGCGGTGCTGCTGCTGGCGGGGACGGGGCCGTTGCGGGACAGCGTCGAACGCTGGGTGCACGCGGCGGGCCTGACCGGCCGGGTGCGGCTGCTCGGCGACCGCGACGACGTGGACCGGCTGCTGGCGGCGGCCGACGTGCTGGCGCTGTCGAGCGACTGGGAGGGGCTGCCGATGGCGCTGCTCGAAGCCATGTCGGCGGGCGTGCCGGTCGTGGCGACGGCGGTCGACGGCGTGGTGCGCGCCTGCGCCGACGCCGGGGTGCTGGTGCCGCGGCGCGACCCGGCGGCGCTCGGGACGGCGTTGCGCGACCTGGTCGCCGACCCGGCGCGGCGCGCGGCGCTGGCGGAGGCGGGCCGGGCGCGGGTCGCGGCGCACTACTCCCCCGCCGCGCTCGCCGCCGGCTACTACGCGCTCTACGACGAGGTGCGCGCCGCGCCCCGGCGGACCCGGTAGCGTCGCGGCGTGGACGTCGGAGCGATCCTCGGCGCGCTGTGGCGGCAGCGCTGGCTGGTGCTGCTCGTCTTCCTCGTGGAGGTCGGCGCCGCGGTCGGGCTGCTGTCCCGCGCGCCGCGGACGTACACGGCGCACGCGACGATGGTCGTCGCGCCGAAGGTGAAGGTCGACAGCACCGAGATCGACATCCCGTCGCTGCGCGCCACGATGGGCGAGCTCGCCTCCTCGACCGCCGTGCTGGACGGCGCGTCGCGGCGGCTCACGCCGTCGCGGCCGGTCGACTACCTGCGCGGCCGGGTCAGCGCCAGCACCGTCGGCGGCACGGTGCTGCTGCGGATCAGCGTCGACGACGCCAACCCGCGCCTCGCCGCCGCGATCGCCAACGCCGTCGCCGCCGAGCTGCCGTTCCACGACCCGACGGCGGGGCAGGCGTTCGTCTTCACCGTCATCGAGCCGGCCCGGCCGCCGTCGGCGCCGTCGTCGCCGCAGACCCGGCTGGTCCTCGCCGCCGCCGTCGTGCTCGGCGCCGCGCTCGCGACCGGCGCCGGCCTGCTGCGGGACAACACGCAACGCCGCGTGGCCACCGCCGAGGAGGCCGCCGAGCTGACCGGCTCGGCGGTGCTCGCCCGGCTGCCGCGCCCGCGCGACCCGAAGGCGGTCACCGCGCTCGACGCCGACGACCCCGCGACCGCCGCGCTGCGGGCGTTGCGGATCTCGCTGGAGTTCGCGGCGGCGCGCGACCCGATCCCGGTCGTCGTCGTCACGTCGGCGGTGCCCGACGACACCGAGCCGTGGCTGGCCACGAACCTCGCCGTCGCGCTCGCCCAGGTGCAGCACCGGACGTTGCTGGTCGACGGCAACCTGGACGAGCCGCGCACGACGCCGGTGTTCGCCGGCACCGGCCCGAACGGCCTGGCGCAGGCGCTGCTCGGCGCCGACCTCGACGCGCTGGTGCACCCCGGGCCGGTCGAGGGGCTGTCCGTCCTCGGCGCGGGCGAGGCGCCGAGCGACGTGGCCGAGCTGCTGGAGACGCGGTTCGGCGAGCTGCTGCGGACGTGGACCAGCCGCTACGACGTCGTCGTGATCGACGCCCCGCCCGTCACGGTGTCCGACGACGCCCGGGTCATGGCCGTCGGCGGCGCGGCGCTGCTGTCGGTGCCGGCCGGGCGGGTCGCGCCGCGCGTGCTGCGCGACGTGGCGGCGTCGTTGCGGGTCGTCAGCGCGCGGGTGGCGGGGCTGGTGCTCGTCGGCGGCGAGGCGGCGGCGACGAACCGGCGGCGGCGGCGTAGACGGCGGCGGTCCGCTCGACCATGAGCTCGGCGGTGTAGCGCTCGGCGATGCGGGCGCGCGCGGCGGCGCCGAGGTCGTTGCGGCGCAACGGGTCCCGCGCCAGCGCGGCCAGCGCCTCGCGCAGCGCGACCGGGTTGCCGGGGTCCACCAGCAGGCCGGCGTCGCCCAGCGCCTCGGGCACGTCCCCCACCCGCGTCGCGACGACCGCCAGGCCGCTCGCCATCGCCTCCAGCAGCGCGAACGGCAGCCCCTCCACCCGCGACGGCAGGCAGAACACGTCCAGCCCCGCGAGGAACGCCGCCGGGTCGGGGACCTGCCCGTGGAACGTCACGTTGGCGCCGGCGCCCGCCTGGAGCGCGGCGCGTTCGGGGCCGTCGCCGGCGACGTGCACCTCGACGTCGAGGCCGCGCGCGGCGGCGAGCAGCACGTCGACGCCCTTCTCCCCCGACAGACGGCCGAGGGTGCCGACGCGCGGCCGCGCGTGCGGCCGGCGGGCGAGCGCGGGCGGCAGCTCGACGCCGTTGGGGATGACGGAGGCGGTGACGCCGAGCCCCTCGCGCAGCAGTCCGGCCGTCTCCTGGGAGACGGCGATGACGGCGCGGGCGCCGCCGTAGAGGCGGCGCAGCACCCGGTCCTGCGCGCCGCCGGCGAGGCCACTCGGGGAGTGCAGCGTGACGACGTACGGCACCCGCGCGAGCAGCGCGGCAGCCATGCCGTAGCGGTTGTTCGCCGGCTCGGAGGCGTTGACGTGGACCAGGTCGGCGCCGCGCAGCGCGCGGGCCAGGCCGAGCAGCGCGCCGACGTCGCCCTTCCCGCGCGGGCGCGGCGCCTCGGTGGCGCGCAGCCCCGGCGGCGGCGGGCCGGCCGAGACGATGTCGCCGCCGAACGCCGCCGCGAGCCGCGCCACGTACGCCTCCGCGCCGCCGGACACGTCCGCCTCGACGACGTACCTCACGCCATCCGCCGGTACGCCTCGGCCAGCGGCGCGGTGGCCGGCTCCGGCGCGTGGTGGGCCAGGAACGCCGCCCGCGCGGCGGCGCCGCGCTCCCGCCGCGCGGCCGGGTCGCGGAGCAGCTCGGTCGCCGCGTGCGCGAGCGCCGCGTCGTCGTGGCAGACCAGCACGCCGTCGTTCGGCGGCACGCCCTCCGCGCCGCACACCGTCGTGACCACCGGGACCCCCGTCGCCATCGCCTCGAGCACCTTGACCTTGGCCCCGCTCCCGCGCGGGACCGGGTAGAGCAGCACGCCAAGCCCGGCGACGAACGCCGCCGCCGACGCGACCGCGCCCAGGTGCTCGGCGCCGGGCACCGGCTCGGCTACCCCGCGCCCGGCGATCCGCAACGTCGCGTCCGGCACCGCGCGCCGGACCACCGGCCACACGGTACGCAGCCGGTCCAGCGCCGCGCGCGTCGGCGGCCAGTCGAGCGTGCCGATCAGCCCGGCCACCGGCTCGGCCAGGGTGGCGGGTGCGTAGGCGGCGGGGTCGAGCGCCAGCCGGTGCTCAACCACCTCCTTGCCGGGGCGGCGCAGCGTCGCGGCGACGACCGGCGAGGACGCGGCGAGCCAGCGGTGGCGGCGGATGGCGGCGCGCTCGGCCAGGTCGTACTCGACGAACGGCCGCAACGGCCCGCGCGGGTCGAGCCGCACCCGGTAGTGCAGGTGCACGATGCTCGGCATCGCGAGGCCGGCCGAGCACCACGCGGTGTCCACCTCCTCGAGGTGGACGACGTCGGCGTCGCGGGCCAGCTCGCGGACGCGGTCGCCGAGCCCGCCGCGCGCGAGCTCGCCACGCGGCCGGCGCAGCCGTTGCGCGCGCCCGGCCCAGCCGGGCCGCTCCGGCGCGGTGCGAACCGCCTCGACGGTGACGCCCGCCACCTCGACGGTCTCCGTGCCCGCCGCGACCGCGCGCACCGCCAGGCCGTGCGCGACCAGCCCCTGGATCAGGGCGCGCCCGCACCGCCCGGCCGCGCCGCCCTCCGCGAGCGGCGGCTCGGCCAGCACCACGAGCACGTTCACGCGAGGGCCCGCACCGCGCGCCGCGCCGGGCCGGGCAGCCGCCCGCCGAGCCACTCGGCGTCCTCGGCCGGCAGCACCCGCAGCGCCTTCGCCGCGAGGGCGAACGCCGCCGTTCCGGCCAGGACGGCCAGCAGCAGGCCCAGCCAGCCGCCGGCGACGCGCAGCACCGCCCAGGCCGCCGCGCCGGTGGCGGCGGCGGCCGCCGCCGCGCGGGCCAGCGCGAGCGGCCGCACGTCGAGGCGCGGCAGCGCGCGCACCGCGAACGTCATGACGAGCAGGCTGCCCGCGACCTGCGCGCCGGCGTTGGCGACGGCGGCGCCGACCGCGCCGTGGCGCGGGATCAGCACGACGTCGAGGGCGACGTTCGCGGCGGCGGCGGCAAGGTTGGCGGCGACGATGTCGCGCTGGCGGCCGAGGCCGGTGAGCAGGCCGGTGCCGAGGTGGTACAGCGGCAGCAGCGGGAACGCCACCATCAGCCAGAGCAGCACCGTCCCGGCGCGTGCGTACTCGGTGCCGTAGACGAGCCGCAGCAGCAGCGTGCCGGTCGCGAGCACGCCCGCCGTCAGCGGCAGCGTCAGCACCGCGAGCAGCCGCACGCCGCGCGAGAACGCCGCCACGATCCGGTCCGCCTCCCCCGCGCCGTGCATCGTCGCGACCGCCGGGCCGAGCACCGCCGCGATGCCCTGCGGCAGCAGCGCCAGCGCGGTCGCCGTCGCGAACGCGATCGAGTAGACCGCGATGTCGGCCGACGTCGCGTACAGCGCCAGGAAGAAGAACTCCGAACGCCGCCACACCACCAGCGCGAGCACCGCCTGCACGCTGGCGCCCAGCGCGTACCGGCCGGCGCGCCGGGTCACCTCGGGCTCGGACCCGCTGTGCGGCAGCGCCCGCACGGCGCGGGCGGCGTACCGCGAGATCCAGGCGAGGTTGACGGCGGCGACCGCGAGGTCGACCGCGAACATGCCGGTGACGCCGCCGCCGAGCGCGAGCACGACGACCGCGGCGGTCACGCCGACGCCGCCGGTGACGACGCCCGCGAGGCTGGCCTGCCGCCAGCGTTGCAGCCCGATCAGCACCGCCGACGGGACGGTCTGGAGCACGAGCAGCCCGCAGGTGAGCCCGGCCAGCACCCAGGCGCCGGTGAACGAGTCGCGCGTGACGCCGATGCCCGCGAGCGTCGCCGCGCCGAGCACCGCCGCGCCGAGTTCCAGCCGCAACGCCCACCGCAGCAGCGCGCGGATCGCCTGCCACCGCCGCGCGCCCGCCGCCTCGCCGACGTGGCGCATCACCGCGACCGGCAGGCCGGCCGTCGCGAGCGTCACCGCCGTGGCCGACACGAACGCCACGAACGACTGCCGCCCCATGTCGCCCGGGCCGAGGACGCGCGCGGCGACGACGGAGAGGACCAGCGTGTAGAGCGCCGGGAGCAGCCGGCTGGCCGCGCTCCACGCGCCGCTGCTGACGATGCTCGGGCGCGCGACCTCGACGCGTTCGGCCCGGCGGGCGGGCCAGGCGGCGCCGAGCCGGGGGTCGGTGCGCCACGCCTCCGCGCAGGCTTGGGTGACGGTGGTCGCCGCCTGCGCGCCCTCGGCGTGGGCGGCGAGCGCGGCGCCGCGCGCGAGGTGCGACCGGCCGTGCCGCAGCCAGGACAGGCCGACCACCGCGCCCACGTCCTCGTCCGCGACGCCGGAGACCGCCGCCGCCTCGCGCACCAGCTCGAACACCCGCGCCGACTCCGGCCGCGCCCCGCCGAACAGGTCGGCGAAGTACGCCGCGTCCGGCGTCGCGCCGTGCAGCGCGGCCAGGCCGTAGAACAGCAGGTACGTCAGGTCCGCGAGCGGCAGCCCGCGCGGCGTCGCCGACTCCCAGTCGACGGCCGCGAACGACGTGCCGTCGACGAGGACGTTCCACGTCCCGAGGTCGTCGTGCGCGAACACGCCGGGCACCCGGTCCAGCACCGGGTCGGCGCCGTAGCGCTCGTCGTCGGCGCGCGGGACGCGTGTCTCGCGCGCCACGTCGATCGTCCAGCGCGCCACGCGGTCCAGCGCCGCCGCCCGGTCCGCGCGGGCGGCGCGGGAGGTGAGGTACGCCACCAGCCGCGGCCCCGGCGCGGCCGTCTCCAGCGACACGCAACGCCCGCCGTGCTCGCCGCGCGCGAGCAGCCGCGGCGCGTGCGCGGCGACCGCGCCGCCGGCCTGTGCCACCAGGCGCAGCGCGCGCTCGTCGCGGTCGAACGGCTCGCTGTAGCCGGGCACGCGCGCGAACTTCAGCACCGCGTGCGGCGCGTCCGCGCCGGCCGCGAACACCGCGAACACCCCGCGCGACAGTGCGTCGCTCGACCCCGGCTGCAGCAGCCAGCCGGCCGGCTCGCCGGCGCCGAGGCGTTGCGCGGTGCGAACGAGCGCCGGCGTCGGGTCGGCGGCGTCGACCACGACCTGCTCGCCCGCCTTCAGTGGCCGCCCTGCACGGACCAGCGCCAGCAGCGCGGCGTTGCGCGCCGCCTTCGCGCGGGTGGGCGGCAGCAGCGCCGAGCGGAGGGCGTAGGCGAAGACCCGGGGCTGCGCGAGCGGGACGACCAGCTCGGGCAGCACCAGGTACCGCAGCCCCGGCCCGTCCGGCGCGAGCGTGGCCGCAGGGTCGTCGGGCAGCAGCAGGTCGAGGTCGTTCACCGGTGCAGCAACGCCGTCGCGACGGCGGCCAGCCCCTCGCCGCGACCGGTGAACCCGAGCCGGTCCGTCGTCGTCGCCGCCACCGACACCGGCGCTTGGAGCGCCGCAGTGAGGGCGGCCTCCGCGTCGGCGCGGCGCGGGCCGACCTTGGGGCGTTCGCCGACGACCTGCACGGCGACGTTGGCGACGGTCCAGCCGGCCGCGCGGACCCGGGCGGCGGTCTCGGCGAGGAACGCCGCGCCCGACGCGCCCGCCCACTCCGGCGCGGACGTGCCGTACTGCGAGCCGAGGTCGCCGAGCCCGGCCGCCGAGAGCAGCGCGTCGCAGCAGGCGTGCGCGGCGACGTCGCCGTCGGAGTGCCCGGCCAGCCCCGGCTCGCCCGGCCACTCCAGGCCGGCGAGCCAGAGCGTCCGGGACGGGTCGAACGGGTGGACGTCGACGCCGAGCCCCACGCGCAGGTCCACGGCTAGTGCTCGCGCCGCGCGAGGCGCTGGGCGAGCACGGCCTCGGCGGCGGCCAGGTCGCCGGGGCGCGTCACCTTGCTCGCCTCCGGGTGGCCCGGGATGACCGCCACCGTGCGGCCGAGGCGTTCGACCAGCGACGCGTCGTCGGTGCCGGCGAAGCCGTCGATCAGCGCCGCCTCGTGCGCCTTGGTCAGCAGCTCCCGGGTGAACCCCTGCGGGGTCTGCACGGCGTACAGCCCGTCCCGGCGCAACGTCTCCACGACCCGGCCGTCCTCGACCCGCTTCACCGTGTCGGCGACCGGCAGCGCCGGGATCACCGCCTCGGCGCCGCGCGCCACCGCCTGCGCGACGTCGTCGGCGAGCTGGCTCGGCGCGAGCGGCCGCGCCGCGTCGTGCACGAGCACGACGTCGACGTCCGGCGCCAGCGCCTCCAGCGCCAGCCGCACCGACTCCTGCCGGGTCGCGCCGCCGGTCGTGACGCGCACCTCGGCCGGCGCCTCGTACACGTCGAGCAGCCCGCGCACCTCCGCCTCGTCGCCGGCGGGCGCCGCGACGACGACCACGTCGACCGAACGCGCCCGCGCCAGCGCCCGCACCGCGTGCACGAGCAACGGCACACCACCCAGCAGCCGCAACGCCTTCGGCGCGCCCGGCCCGAGCCGCTCGCCGCGCCCGGCGGCCGGCACGATCGCCGCGACCCTCACGCCCGACCCCTCACGCCTGGTCCCGCCGCCGCGCGCGGGCCGGCGCCGGCTCGGCCACCTCGCCGGCCGGCTTCGCGAACACCAGCCGGCCGTTGGCGGTCGTGAGCACGCTGGTCACGGTCAGGGTCGCCTCCGCGCCGATGCGGGCGCGGGAGCGTTCGGCCACGACCATCGTGCCGTCGTCCAGGTAGCCCACGGCCTGGCCGGGCTCCTTGCCGGGCTTGATGAGCAGCACCGTCACCTCGTCGCCGGCCTGCACCGGCGGGCGCAGCGCGAGGCCGAGCGCGTGCAGGTTCATCACCTTCACGCCGGCGAGCGCGGCGGCTTTGGCGAGGTTGGTGTCGAGCGTCAGCAGCGCGCAGTCGCGGTCGAGGGCGATGCGCACCAGCTTCGCGTCGACCTCGGGCACCGCCGGCGCCTCGTCCTCGACGACCTGGAGGTCGACGCCGCGTTCGCGTCGCAGCGCCTCCAGCACCTCCAGCCCGCGCCGCCCGCGCGAGCGGCGCAGGTCGTCGCCGGCGTCGGCGAGGCCCTGGAGCTCGTCCAGGACCGGCAGGCAGACGAGCATCGTGCCGTGCAGGAACCCGGCCCGGACGACGTCGAGGATGCGCCCGTCGATCGCGACGGAGGAGTCGACCAGCCGCGGCAGCGCCGACTGCGCGGTGGGCCGCGGCGCCACCCCGGCCCGCGCGCCGAACAGCGCCAGCATCCCGTCGCGCTTCGACTCGCCCAGCCGCAGCCCGAGGAAGCCGAACAGCACCAGCAGGAAGCCGAACATCGAGAACGCGATGTACGGCTCCGGGATCAGGAACAGCGGCCAGCCGATGCCGGCCGCGACGAGCACGCCGCAGGTCAGGCCGATGGCGCGGGCGACCAGCGACTCGGCCGACACCTCGCGCAGCCCGACCTCGACCCGGTCCACGGTCGTGACGGTGGTGCGGCCGAGCATGCCGCCGATGACGTAGCCGAGGCCGGAGCCGACGACGATGCCGATGGCGACGCCGTTGAAGTTGCCGAGCACGGCGGCGTCGTCGGGCGCGATCGCGTGCGCGAGCTCGAACCCGACGCCCGCGAAGAACACCACGCAGAGCAGCCGGACGAGCTCCACGATCCCGCGAGCCGGTCGGCGATCAGACACGAACCGAGTCTAGTGACCCCAGTTTCGGTCAGACGGCCGGACGCAAGGGCCGTGGAGGGAATCGCGCCGCCCAGGTTCGGGCTGGCAAGGCCGCAGGGAGCGACGCGTGCTGTAGCACGCGAGCGACCGAGAACGCAGCCAGCCCGGACCTGGGCGGTGCGAAAAGCCTAGGAAGCCAGAACCTCGTCCAAGACGGCCTCGGCCTTGTCCTCGTTCGTGCCCTCGGCGAGGGCGAGCTCCGAGACGAGGATCTGCCGCGCCTTGGAGAGCATCCGCTTCTCGCCGGCGGAGAGGCCGCGCTCGCGGTCGCGGCGCCAGAGGTCGCGGACGACCTCGGCGACCTTGTTGACGTCGCCGGAGGCGAGCTTCTCCAGGTTGGCCTTGTACCGGCGGGACCAGTTGGTGGGCTCCTCGGTGTGCGGGGCGCGGAGCACCTCGAACACCTTCTCGAGCCCTTCCTGGCCGACCACGTCGCGCACGCCGACGATCTCGGCGTTGTCGGCCGGGACCTTCACGGTGAGGTCGCCCTGGGCGACCTTGAGCACGAGGTACGTCCGCTCGACGCCTCCCACGGTCCGCTTCTCGATCGATTCGATGAGGGCCGCACCGTGGTGCGGGTACACGACGGTCTCGCCAACCTTGAAAGACATAGGAACGTTTGACCCCTTCCGTGGCTGCCCAGTCTACCAGCGCCCCGGAAGATCACCTACGCGGGCGGTGGGTCAGGCCGGGCGGAGCAGGACGTCGAAGCCCCAGATGCGCAACGCCTCGTCGGTGCGGTGGCGGAACTCGCGGGCGAGGGCGCGGCGGGGGACGGGGACGCGGGGCCAGCGTTCGACGTCGACGACCTCGGCGCTGAACCCGGCGCGGGCGAAGATCGCGAGGCACTCGTCGTAGCCGATGCGGTTGGTGTAGAAGCCGCCGCGGTGGACGGGGCCGGTCTCCCAGAGGCGGCTGGGGAAGCGGAGGTTGTTGAGGCTCTCGTGGAGGTGGTCGCGCAGGTCGACGGTGTGGGAGGCGACGCCGCCGGGGGCGAGGACGCGGCGGAGCTCGCGCTGGACGTCCTCGAACTCGCCTGCGCGGACGTGTTCGAGGACGGCGTGGGAGAAGACGACGTCGACGGAGGCGTCGGGGATGCGGCGGAGGCCGTCGATGCCGTCGGTGACGTACTCGGCGTTCACGGCGTCGAGCAGCGAGCCCAGCGTGGCGTTGGACCCGATCTCGGGGGCGTCGAGGCCGCGGTCGCGGAGGAACGCCGCGACGGCGCGCCAGTCGCGCAGGTCGGTGCGGGCGTAGGCGCCGGCGTCCACGAGGTAGACGCGGGACGCGCCGAGGGCGCGGGAGACGGCGGCGGAGGCGGCGGAGTCGCCGGGGCCGAGCTCGAGCAGCGTGAACGGCTTCGCGACGCCGGCGGCGAGGGCACGGTCGACGTGGCGGGAGACGACGCCCCAGGCGTAGGACGGGTCGTCCATCTCGCCGTGCCGGAACAGCCCGCGGTCGCTCCACGAGCGGTAGTCGACGGGGAGGCGGGAGAGGACGAGCTTGGCCGCGATCTTCGCGGGCCACGGGACGTGCTGCTTGACCCTCGACAGGTCCACGCGCGCTCCTGACGGCCGGGGCCGCCGAGTCTAGTGTCGCGGTCCGTGGAGGCGGACCCGCGGGAACGGACGCGTGCCTGGCTGCTGCTGCTCGTGCCGGTGGCGGTGCTCGCGGTGCTGCTGGCGGTGCTGCGCAACGGCGGGGAGCCGGCGGCGCGCCACCCGGCGCCGCGGCCGCTGGCGTCGCCGGCGGGCGCGGCGGGGACGGTGGGCGGGCTGCTGCCGGACGCGACGTTGCGGGGGCGGGTGGAGGAGCAGCCGGCGCGGTCGCTGCGGCCGGGCGTCGTGATGCTGGTGGCGCCGGGGTGCCGGTGCGTGTCGGCGGTGCGCCAGGTGGTGGCGGAGGCGGCGCGGTACCGGCTGGTGACGTACCTGGTGGAGAGCGGGGAGTCGTTGCGGCAGGTGGAGGTGCTGGCGGCGCAGGCGGGCGGCGACGTGGGGCCGTTCGCGGACCCGGCGGGCGCGCTCGCCGCCGCCTACGGCCTGCGCACCGCCGCCGCGCTGGTGCTGGTGCGCGGCGACGGCGTCGTCACCCAGGTGGTGGGCGCGGTGGGGCCGTCGCTGCGCCTCGGCACGGCCCTCCGCGCCCTCGTCTAGCGGATCAGCGCGAGCGCGTCGAACGCCACCCGCGGCCGGCCCGCGGTGCCCTCCACGACGAGCGTGATGGTGCGGCTGCGGACGACGCCGTTGCCGTCGCGGCGGTAGAGCACCTGCCGGTACTGCGGCGTCGCGGAGTACGTGTCGACGGTGGTGCTGTAGACGCCGTCGATGTAGACGCGCATCCGGCCGCAGCCGGCGCACCGGTCGCCGATCACGACGAACCCCGACGTGCTGTCGGTGAACGTCACGCTCGCGCCGCGCGCGGTCTGCCAGCGCAGGCTGGTGCCGTAGCGGCTGTTCGAGTAGCCGAGGTCCCAGCCGGCGCTGTAGCGCAGGCCGTAGTAGCCGTTGTCGAACGGCACGTTGGCGCGGATGGCCGGCGAGTAGCCGGTGGCGTTGCCGAAGCCGTCGGTGCCGCGGACGCGCAGCTCGTACTCGACGCCCTGCTTGGTGGCGTAGTACGTCGAGGTCTTGCTGGTGTCGGCGAGCGTCCGGAACGGCGTGCCCTTGCGCGCGACCTCCGCGTGGTACGGCGCGTACGCCCCCTGCCACGACGGCCGCAGCGCCGTGTCCGGGCCGAGGTGCAGCCCGATCGGCGTCATCACCGGCGCCGCGGTCGGCCGCACCGGGTGGACGGCCGAGGCCGGCGAGAAGTTGCCCCAGGCGTCGAGCGCGAACACGTACAGGTCGTAGACGGTGCCGGTGGTGAGGTTGCCCAGGTGGGCGGTGCGCTGCGCCCCGTCGTAGGCGACGGTCCCGTCGGACGGCGACACCGGCGGGGTGGCGCCGTGCGGGACGCGCACGACGACGAACTCGCTGGCGTCCGCGTCGGCGGTCCACGAGATCTCGGCGCCGGTGGCGGTGACGCTGCCGGCCGCGGCGACGACGGGCGCCGCGGGCGGCGTCGTGTCGGCGGCCGGGGCGGCGCCGCCGCCTGCGGTGAGGCCGCGTTCGCCGAGGTCGGCGGTGGTGCGCAGCACGGCCGCGCCGGAGCCGTCCGCCGCCCCGCTCCACACGTCGAGGCCGGCCTCGGTGCAGCCGTCGGCGCCGGTGCCCCGCTCGGTCCAGAACAGCCGCGACCCGTCGCGCGACCAGCGCGGCCACAGGGCGGCGTGCCCCTCGACCGCGCGGACGTTCGTCGGCGTCCCGCCCCGCACCGGCACGGTGCGGACCGGGACGGTGCAGCCGACCGGGCCGCCGTAGGAGAACGCGATCGTGCGGCCGTCCGGCGACCAGGCCGGCTCGGTGCCGAACTCGGTGCCCACGAGGGCCGCGAACGTGCCCGTCGAGCGGGTGAGGATGCCGACGCCGTCCGAGCCGCGGACGGCGAGCTGCCGCCCGGACGGCGAGAACGACGGGCTGGACAGGTACGCCGACCCCGGCACGCGGGTGTGGGCGGCGCTGCCGTCGGCCGGCACCGTCCAGATCGACGGCTGCGTCCCCGGCTGCGACCGGGTGAACGCGATCGTCGTCCCGTCCGCCGACCACGCCGGGTCGGCGTCGTAGGCGGTGTCGTCGTCGGGGGTGAGCCGCACCGGCGTGCCGCCGGCGAGGTCACGCACCCAGAGCTCCACAGTGAACGGCGTGTCGTCGGGCGCGTGCACGGACTGCGCGTAGACGACCCTGGTGCCGTCCGGCGACACCGCCGCGTCGATCAGCGTCAGCCCCTCCGGCGCCGCCACGAGCAGCGCCGGGTCGGCGCTGCCGTCGGCGGGCATCGTGTACAGCCGCCGGTGCCCGTCCGCGTCGGGGGCGAGTACCGCGACGACCGGGTCGGCCGTCGTGGTCACCGCCGTCGCGGCGCGCGCCGCGAACGGCGCCCCGAGGAGCGCCGTCGCGGTCGCGACCGCCACCGTCATCGCCTGCGTACGCATTGCCTACCCCCTCGCCGTCCCGCGCTAGCGGGACAGGCCCAGTCCGTCGAGACCGACGTTCGGCCGGCCGGCGGTGCCGACGACGACGAGCTTGATCGTGTGCGCCTTGATCCCGCCGGTCAGCGCGGCGCCCGCGTACAGCACCTGCCGGACCGCCGTGGTCGCCGCGCGGGTGTCGACCGTCGCCTTGAGCACGCCGTCCACGTAGACGCGCAGCTGCCCGCACGCGTTGCACCTGTCGCCGATGACGGTGAAGCTCGACGTCTCCGTCTTGAACGTCATCGACGCGCCCGCGGTCTTGATCGACCGCACCGTGCCGAGCCAGCGCGACGACGACGACGCGGAGACCCACCCGGCGCTGTACGCCATGCCGGAGTAGTTCTCGTTGAGCGGGACGTTCGCGTTGCGCGCGGTCGAGTAGGCGGTGGCGTTGCCGTAGCCGTCGAAGCCGCGGGCCTGGAACCAGTACGTGTGCCCCTGCGCGCCGGTGAACGTCGCGGTCTTCGCCGCCGTCGACGCGAACCACGTCTTGTAGACCGGCGAGGTGGACCAGGTGCCCGTGGAGCTGCGCGTCTTCTCGCCGTAGTTCACCTGGAACGCCGGCGTCGCGCCGGCCCACTTCACCGGGAACTTCACCGTGGCCGACAGCGACGACGTGGCGCCCATCGCGGTCATCGTCGGCGCCGCGAGCGGCCGCGCGGCGTGGGCGCCGGAGGCCGGCGAGGCGTTGCCCCACGCGTCGAGCGCGAACGCGTACAGGTCGTAGACCGTGCCGGTCGTGAGCCCGGTCGCGGCCGCGCTGCGGCCGGCGCCGTCGTAGGCGCGGGTGCCGTCGGCCGGCGCCGCCGGCGCGGCCGCGCCGTGGGCGACGCGGACGACGACGTACTCGGTCGCGTCGGCGACGGCCGGCCACGTGACGCCCGCGCTGGTCGTGCCGACGGTGCCGGCGGCGTTGATGACGGGCGCCGCGGGCGCGGTGGTGTCCGCGGTGGGCGCGTTGCCGCCGCCGACCGTCGAGAACTGCTCGTCCACCGACGGCGTCGTGGCGACGACGGCCGGGCTGGTGCCGTCGGCGTTCGCGACGTAGACGTCCGACATGAGGACGCCGGGCGGGCTCTGCGGGTCGCACGTGAACGGCGCGTCCGTGTAGAAGACCTGCGTGCCGTCGCGGGAGAAGCGCGGGTTGCCGACGAGGTGGCCGCTGCTCGGGACGAGCGTCGCGGGCGAGCCGAAGCCGGCCGCGGCGACGCTGCTCAGGCCGAGGCCGCAGGCGCCGGGGACCACGTAGGCGATGCGCTGCCCGTCCGTCGACCAGGTCGGGCTCCACGTGTCGGCGGTGCCGGGGATGCGCGTCGCGGTCCCGGTCGCGATCGTCACGACGTCGATGCCGAGGTTGTCGAACGTGTCCTGGTTGAAGCGGCTCACGACGAGCTGGCGGCCGGACGGCGAGAACGACGGGTCGAACGCGTTCGTGGTGTTCGGCACGAGCGTGGGCGCCGCGCCGCCGTTGGCGGGCACGATGTAGACCGAGGTGCTCCCGTCGGCCTCGTTCGACCGGAGGAACGCGATCTTCGTGCCGTCGGCGGACCACGCGGGCGCGTCGTCGTCGCCGGTCGCGATCTTCTGCGGGGTCCCGCTGCCGTCGGTGTTGCGGACGTAGAGCTCGTAGTCGAACAGCTCGCTGTCCCAGTCCGACATGACGTAGGCGACCTTGGTGCCGTCGGGCGAGACGGCGGCGTTCCACACGTCCTGGGCGCCGGTGGAGAGCTGCGTCGCGGCGCCGCCGGACGCGGGCGCGACGTAGAGCTCGGTGATGCCGTCGTCGTCGGTGTCGGCCGTGTAGGCGACGGTGGTGGACGTGGTCGTCGCCGCGTGCGCGGCGGGCGTGAACGGCGCGAACGGCGCGACGGCACCGGTGGCGGCGAGAGCGGCGGCGACGACGCCGGAACGGACGCGCATGCGGGAGTCCCCCCAGGGAGGCGGTTGGTGTCCCCGCAGCATGCGTCCGCCCGTGCGGCTTGTCCCCCGAATGCCCGGAAATGGCCCGAACGGGTGACCTGCCCCGGGCCTACCGGCTCTGCCGCAGGAGCGCGCCGTAGAGGGTCAGCCCCGGGCCGAACGCCAGGGCCACGACGTGGTCGCCCGGCGCCGGCGGCGTCGCGCGGCGGACGGCGTCGAGCACCATGAGCACCGTCGGCGACGAGCAGTTGCCGTAGTCGCGCAACGTCTCCCGCGCCGGCGCCAGCGCCGCCTCGTCCAGGCCGAGCTGCTCGCCGCAGACGTCGACGATGCGCGGCCCGCCGGGGTGGATCGCCCAGCCGCGCACGTCCGGCACGGTGAGGCCGTGGCGGGCGAGCAGCTCGTCGACGACGTCCTTCACGTGCCTGGCCAGCACGTCGGGGACGCGCGGCGACAGCCCCATCCGGAAGCCGCGGCCGGTGACGTCCCACGTCATGTCCTCGTGGTGCGCGACGTCGGTGCGCGCCGTCACGTCGACCACCTCGAGGCCGGTGGCGTCGGGGGTCAGGACGGCCGCGGTGACCGCGTCGGAGAACAGCGCGTGCGCCACCATCTGCTGCGCCTCGTCGGTGGCGGGCTGCACGTGCACGCTCGGCAGCTCGGCGCAGAGCAGCACGGCGGTGAGGCCGCGCGCGGCGACGCTGTCGGCGACGGCGGACAGGCCGGGGATCGCGGCGTAGCAGCCCATGTGCCCGACGAACAGCCGCTGCACGTCCGGCCGCATCCCGAGGTCGCGGGCCAGCAGGATGTCCAGCCCGGGCGTCGCGTAGCCGGTGCAGGACACGACCGCGAACAGCCCCACGTCCTCCGGCGTCACCCCCGCGGTGTCCAGCGCCCGCGTCACCGCGTCCTTGCCTAGCGGCATCGCCTCGGCCAGGTAACGGCGCATCCGGTCGCCGGTGTCCCAGCCGCTCACGTCCTCGTGCAACGGGTGCACCGCGCCGTGGCGCGTCACGACGCCGGAGGAGCGCCACACCTTCTCCGCCAGCGGGCTGCCGGCGTAGTGGCGGGAGAAGTACCCGTCCCACAACGCCTGCTGGTCCATCGGCGCGGGCACCGTCGTCGCGATGCTCGCGACGCGCGCTGTCACCATCGGGGTACCGCCGTCTCGTCGTCCGGGTCCAGGCCGAGCGCGGCGACGCCGAGCCAGTCGGCGCAGACGTCGCTCGTCGCGGGCTGCAACGCGCCGCAGCGCGCGTCGCGGAACAGCCGTTCCAGCGGGTTACCCCGCCGCGTCGCGCTCGTACCGCACGCCTCCAGCATCGAGGCCGACACCTCGGCGGCGGTGTCGCCGGCGAGCAGCTTCGCGCGGTAGACCGCCTTGTTCGTCTCCGGGTCGCCAGGCCGCGCGTCGACCAACCGCGCCGCCTCCGCCGTCGCCAGCCACGCCGCCTCGGTCGCGGCGTCGGCGCGGCCGAGCCGCTGGCGCACCATCGGCAGCCGGTCCAGCCCGCGCTCGCGCGCCTGCCGCGCCGCCTCGCGGACCGCCGCGCGGGCGATGCCGACGTAGACGGCGGCGTAGCTCGCCACGAGCCACTGCGGCGAGATCCGCGCGAGCAGCAGCGCCAGCCCCTCGACCCCGCCGAGCAGCGTCTCGCGCGGCGCGTGCAGGTCCAGGTGCACGTCGTTGCTCGCCGTCGCGCGCATGCCCAGCGGGTCCCAGGTGCGTTCGACGGTCAGCCCGTCGCCGGCCGGCACGAGGAACTGGCTGACCGCCTCGCCGCGCCGCGCCACCACGAGGTACGCGTCGCCGTGGCCGGCGCCGGAGCAGAACGTCTTGCTGCCGCGGATCCGCCAGCCGTCGCCCTCCGGCTCGTACGCCGTCTCCATCTCCGAGAACCGCGAGCCGGCGCGGCGCTCGCTCATCGCGACGAGGTAGAGCGCGCCCTGCGCCGCCTCGCGGAGGACCCGGTCGCGGAACGCGAAGAACTCCTCCGGCGCGCCCATCGCCCGCGCCAGCTCGTCGGGCGTCGCGGCCAGCGCGCCGGTCACCGAGCAGTGCATGTTGAAGACCAGCGCCGTGGCGGCGTTGCCGGTGGCCAGCTCGGCCGCGACCGCCGCGTACGTCGCGAAGTCCGCGCCGCCGCCGCCGAGGCGTTCCGGGACCATCAGCCCGAGCAGCCCCGCGGCCCGCAGGTCGTCGAAGTCCGCCTTCGGGAACGATGCCTCCCGGTCGTGCTGCTCCGCCCGTTCGGCGAACGCGCCCGCCAGCTCGCGCGCGACCTCGATCACCGCTTCACCCCCACGCCCTGGTAGAGCACGCCGGTCCAGCGCAGCGGCCGCATCCGCACGTCGTGCCGCAGCCGGAGCTGCCAGCGCAGCGCGTCGGTGGCGCTGGGCCGCAGGCCGCGCACCTTCAGCGCGATGCCGTGGTCGCGGCAGAGCCGGGTGAGGCGTTCCGGCGCGACGAACAGGTCCGGGTCGTGGATGCCGCTCGGCACGAACGGCAGCCGTTCCCCGACCGTCACCATCACCGCCTTGCTCAAGCGGGTGTCGTTGAGGGTGTCGCAGACGAGCAGCCCGCCGGGCCGCAGCACCCGCGCGATCTCGGCGACCATCGTGTCCAGGTCGCGGACGTGCTCGAACACCTCGCCCGCGACGACGACGACCGCCGCCGCGTCCTTGACCGGCAGGCACAGGACGTCGCCGCGCACCGTCTCGATGCCGCGCTCGCGGGCGATGCGGGTCGCCGACTCGCCGATGTCGACGCCGACGTGGCGGTACCCCTTGCCGAACACGTGCGGCGCCAGCAGCCCGCCGCCGCACGCCACGTCGAGCAGCAGCGCGCCGGGCCGCTCGGCCTCCGGGACCAGGGCCGCGCGTGCCTTCGCCACCCAGTGCAGCGGCGCGAACGCCCCCCGGGGCCGCCACCACTCCTCCGCCAGGTCGTCGTACTGGCCGGGGTCGTTGCGCGGGCGGGTCAGCGTCGGCACACCCGGCATCCTGGCGCATGTCGGGGCAGACTGCCGGTCGTGGTCCCCCTGGTGCGCGCCGCGCACGTGCAGCCGGCGCTGGCGGTGACGGCGTTCGTGACCGTCGTCGCGGTGCGCGCGGGGCGCGGCGCCGGCGCCGTCTGGGTCTGCCTCGCGATCCTCGCCGGGCAGCTCTTCGTGGGGTGGAGCAACGACTGGCTGGACCGCGACCGGGACGTGGCCGCGGGACGCCGCGACAAGCCGGTCGCGGCGGGGCAGGTGCCGGCGCGGGTGGTCGGCGTCGCGGCGGTGGTGGCGTTCGTCGCCTGCGTGCCACTGTCGCTCGCCTCCGGCCCGCTCGCCGGCCTCGTCCACGTCGGCGCCGTCGTCTCCGCCGGCCTCTACAACGCCTGGCTCAAGCGCACGGCGTTCAGCCCGCTGCCGTACGCGGTGTCGTTCGGGTCGCTGCCGTTCGTCGTGGCGTTCGGGCTGCCGGGGCGGCCGGGGCCGGCGGCGTGGGCGCCGTTGGCGACGGCGCTGCTCGGGGTCGGCGCGCACTTCGTCAACACGCTCCCTGACCAGGCCGCCGACCGCCGCCTCGGCGTGCTCGGCCTGCCGCAGCGCGTCGGCCGCACGCCGTCCCTCGTCGCCGGCGCGGCGTTGCTCGTGGCGGCGGGCGTCGTCGTGGCGGCGTTGCCGCCGGGGCCGCCGCGCGCCGCGTCGCTCGCGCTGCTCGGCCTCCAGGTGGTCGCCGTCGCCGGCGTCGTGGCGGCCGCCGCCGCGCGGCACGAGCGCGGCGCGTGGACGCTCACCCTCGCCGCCGCCGGCCTCGCCGTCGCCCAGGTCGTCGTCAACGCCGGCGCCCTCACCTGAGCCGTCGGCGCGCCGCCCCCGTTTCTGTCACACCCCGCCTCTACCGTGCTCGGCATGGCATCGAGGACGGCCGCCCGGCCCGCGTACCGCTGCACCGAGTGCGGCCAGACGACCGCGCGCTGGGTCGGCCGCTGCCCCGAGTGCCAGGCGTGGGGGTCGGTGAGCGAGGTCGGCGCCGCCGTCGTCCGCGCCGTCCGCCCCGGCCCCGTCACCAACGCCGCCGTCCCCATCGGCGAGGTCGACGTCACTGCCGCGGCCGCGCGGCCCACCGGCGTCGCCGAGCTCGACCGCGTCCTCGGCGGCGGGCTCGTCCCCGGTGCCGTCTGCCTCCTCGCCGGCGAGCCGGGCGTGGGCAAGTCCACGCTGCTGCTCGAGGTCGCGCACCGGTGGGCGCGGCCGGGGTCGCGGGCGCTGATCGTGTCCGGGGAGGAGTCGGCGTCGCAGGTCCGGCTGCGCGCCGGCCGCACCGCCGCGCTCTCGCCCGACCTGTACCTCGCCAGCGAGACCGACCTCGCCGCCGTCCTCGGCCACGTCGACGCAGTCGCGCCGACGCTGCTCGTCGTCGACTCCATCCAGACCGTCGCGCACCCCGAGGTCGACGGCGGCGCCGGCGGCGTCACCCAGGTGCGCGAGTGCGCGGCGGCGTTGATCAAGGTGGCCAAGGAGCGCGACATCGCGGTCGTCCTCGTCGGCCACGTCACCAAGGACGGCGCCATCGCCGGGCCGCGCGTGCTCGAGCACCTGGTCGACGTCGTCCTGCACTTCGAGGGCGACCGGCACGCGTCGTTGCGGCTCGTGCGCGCGGTGAAGAACCGGTTCGGCCCGGCCGACGAGGTCGGCTGCTTCGAGCTCGGCGACGCGGGGATCGTCGGGCTGCCCGACCCGTCGGGGCTGTTCCTGTCGCACAACGCCGAGCCGGTGCCCGGCACCTGCGTCACGATCTCCGTCGAGGGGCGCCGCCCGCTCGTCGCCGAGGTGCAGGCGCTGGCCGTGCCGACCACCGCCGGGTACCCGCGCCGTACCGCGTCCGGCCTCGACACCAGCCGCCTCGCCATGCTGCTCGCCGTGCTCGAACGCCGCGCCGGCACCGTACTCAAGGACTACGACGTGTACGCGTCCACCGTCGGCGGCGTCCGGCTCCAGGAGCCCGCGATCGACCTCGCGCTGGCACTGGCCCTGGCGGGCGCCAAGTCCAACCTGCCGCCGCCCGCCGGCGTCGTCGCGATCGGCGAGGTGGGCCTGGCGGGAGACGTGCGGCGGGTGAGCGCGGTGGCCCGCCGCCTCTCCGAAGCCGCCCGCCTCGGCTTCACCCGCGCCCTGGTCCCGGCGGGCAGCGCGGTGACCGCCCCGGCCGGGCTGACCGTGACGGAAGTGGACACCCTCGGCCGCGCCCTGGCGGCGGCTCGATAGGGTCCGTCACCCCCGTGACGACGCGTCCGGCTCGTCCAGCTCCATCTGCTCTCCCACCGCACTGCGCCGCCGCGAAGCACTGATGTAGGGCGTCAGCGCCGGTGGGATGTCCGGCCGCCTGAAGTTCAGCAGTTCGCGGATGGTGATGATCTGCACCCGCGGGTATGCGTGACCGTTGACGGGCCAGAGGTACGAGCCGGAGTGACTGGCGGCCTCGCGCATGCCGCGTGTCGGCTCCGCCATCGTGACGAGGAGCCCCATCTCTGCCTTCTCGGCTTCCACCGCACCGGCGAGGTCCCGCACCATGGCGGGCCCGAGGTTGCGACCGCCCTTGACGCTGACGAGGACGCGGCCGTACTCGACACCCTTCTTGGTGCTGTGCGGGAACCGGATCGTGCCGTCGAACCCACGGTCGGCGACCTGCCGGTGGTTCGGCGTGCCGGACACCAGTGACACCGCCCAGCGCTCGAAGTCGAAGTGCGACGACTCGAACAGGGCCCGAGCGCCCGGCAGGTCCCGCGGTATCCCGTACACCTGGTAGGTCGACTCGACTCCGTCGCCGTGCGTGTCCCTGAGCCGCTTCTGGATCAGGTCCACGGCGATGTAGGCGACATCGATGCCGATCCACCGGCGTCCCAGTCGCACGGCGGCATCGATCGTGGTGCCACAGCCGCAGAACGGGTCCAGCACGATGTCGCCGGGGTTACTGCTGACGCTGAGGACTCTGTCGAGCAAGGCGAGGGGCTTCTGCGTGGGGTACCCGAGGCGTTCCTTGCTGTTGCCCGCGATGATGCCGATGTCCCATACGTCGCGCAGCGGAAGGCCCTGCGACCGCTCGGCACCGACCGTCTTGCGTGACTCCGAAACGGGATCCAGCACCTGCCGCATCCCACCGAACCTCTTCATCGACGATGTCGCGATCGGCTCGTACTCGGTGTTGAACGTCGCTGGGCCATCGGGTGAGCGGGCGTAGAACAAGAGGCTGTCGTGCATTCGCTGGAACATGCGGGCACGACGATCGGGCCAACGCCGGTATGACCAGATGACCTCGTTCCTGAAGCACAGCGGCCCGAAAATCGAGTCGAGCAGGATCTTCAGGTAGTGGCTCGCGGTCTGGTCACAGTGGAGGTACAGGGACCCGGACGGGCGGAGCACCCGGTGCAGCTCCACCAGGCGAGGTGCCATGTTGACGAGGTAGGACAACATGTCGCTCTCGCCCAGCAGGCCGCGCATGGCGATCAAGGCCTCCGCCCCCGGGGGGGGGGGGGGGGGGGGGGGGGGGGGGGGGGGGGGGGGGGGGGGGGGGGGGGGGGGGGG